>NZ_BAAGDE010000069.1:0-30545 GCF_054660795.1 Mycobacterium sp. MUNTM1 | reverse complement strand
GGGCGGCGGTCCGGGCGGGGCCGCGACCGCGCCCGGGTCTGCGGGCGCCGGGTCCGGATCCGCCAGCGCGGGAGCGGCGCTGAGCACCAGCGCCAAGCCCATGACGGACGCCAAGCCGGCGGCGTTCAGAGCGGCGAAGCGGCGCTTCAACGTAGCGGCCCTCGTCCAGCCCGACATATGCATACCTCCACTCGATGTCTCGACACAGTCTGGCATAGAGGCCGCGCCAGCTACCGTCACCGCCGGTCGGGTGCTCCCCGGAAAGGGCGGCGATCAGGGGGTTGACCTGGGCGGCTATGAATCGGGTGAGCTTGTCGGAGCAACGTCCAGCATCCGCCGGTTGGCCACGATGCCGGTGAGCGCGACGGCCATCAGGGCCGCCGAAGCGGTCAGCATCATCGTGACGCTGCGCTCGTAGAACAGGCCGCCGGCCAGCGAGCCGGCCATGATGCCGACCTGGAAGGCGGTCACGTAGAGACCCGACGCCCCGTCGGGGTCGTCGGCGCCGTTGCGCATCGCTGCGGACTGCATCATCGGGGAGACCGCGGTGGCCATCGCCCCCCACAGCACGATGGCGGCGGTGCCGATCAGCGCGGTGGCCACGCCCGTCCTACCACCGCACGCCAGCCCGGTCAACACCACGAAGGCTGACGTCAGCCCCGTGATGCACAGGATGATGGCGCCCTTGGGCCGGTGGTCCAGCGGCCGCGCCACCAGCGGCAACGACAGCAGGCCGGCCAGCCCGTACGCGGCCAGCACGAAGGCGAGGTTGGGCCCGCGTACGCCGAGGACGTTGCGGATCAGCTCGACGATGTAGGTGTAGGACACGAAGTGGCCGGTGACCGCGATCATCGCCAGCACGCTCACCAGGATCAGCCGCGGGTTGCGGTGGTGTCGCGACCTGGGACCCACGTGGGCGAGCTGGTCCTCGGTGAGCACCATCTCGGGCAGCATCAGCCGGGCGGCGAGAGTGACGGCGGCGGCCGCGACGGTGACGCACACGACGGCCAGGCGCCAGCCCCACATGAGGCTCAGCGCGGCGGTCAGCGGGCTGCCCACCACCAGCGCGAGGCTGGTGCCGACGTAGATCGACATGGTGGCGCGCCCCGCATGCGTCGGCGGCACCAGCCGGGTCGCGATCGGCGCGATGACCGCCCACAGCAGGCCGTGGGTGATCGCGCAGAGCACCCGCCCGGCGGCCAGCACCGCGAAGTTGGGCGCCAGCGCCGAGATGACCTGCGAGGCGGTCAGACAGGTCAGGCTGAGCATGAGCGCGCGGCGCCGCGGCCAATGCGCCGTCCAGCGCACCAGCGGAAACGTCGTGAGGGCCGCCACGAAGGCGTACCAGGTCAGCAGCGTTCCGACCGCAAACAGGCTGACGTGCAGGTCGCGAGCGATGGCCGGCAGCGCGCCGACCGGCAGAATCTCGGCGGTGACGTAGGTGAAGGCCGCGGCGGCCAGCACAGCCAACTGAGCCGCGATCCGTGGGGTCCACGTTCGCGCGGCAGCGTTGATTTCGGCAGTCATGGCGTCTGTATCGGCCGGACTACCCATTTCCTGGGTTGTCGCGCCTAATGCGATCACACTGCCTTACCGTACGGACCGCAACCACGCCTCCCCCTGAATCAGGGCCGGGACACGGGTCTCAACTACATCACCGATGAGGCACGAAATCAGGAACGAACCAGGCGCGCGATCGCGGCGGAGGCTTCGGCGAGCTTGTCGTCGGCATCGTCGCCGCCCTCGGCGACCGCGCGGGTGACGCAGTGGCTCAGGTGCTCGTCGAGCAGGTTCAGGGCGACCGATCGCAGCGCGCTGTTGACGGCGCTGACCTGGGTGAGGACGTCGATGCAGTACTTGTCCTCTTCGATCATCCGGGCGATGCCCCGCACCTGGCCCTCGATGCGCCGCAGCCGCTTGGCGTAGTTGTCCTTCTGCTGCGAGTACCCGTGGTCGTTCGTCATCTGTCTCCCCTGCCAATTCGCCCGCCCTGCGGCGGCGGCACGCCAAACTCCAGCTTATACCCCGTCGGGGTATCACCCCGGAAATTGGCATCGCGACTGGCCAGCGCATACTTGAACAATGCCCACCACCGATTCGGCCGCATCCGCCGACATCAAGCCGCGTAGTCGTGACGTCACCGACGGCCTGGAGAAGGCCGCCGCCCGGGGCATGCTGCGGGCCGTAGGCATGGGGGACGAGGACTTCGCCAAGCCGCAGATCGGCGTCGCGTCGTCGTGGAACGAGATCACCCCGTGCAACCTCTCGCTGGACCGGCTGGCCAAGGCGGTCAAGGAGGGCGTGTTCTCGGCCGGTGGTTACCCGCTGGAGTTCGGCACGATCTCGGTGTCCGACGGCATCTCGATGGGCCACGAGGGCATGCACTTCTCGCTGGTGTCGCGCGAGGTGATCGCCGACAGCGTCGAGACGGTGATGCAGGCCGAACGCCTGGACGGCTCGGTCCTGCTGGCCGGCTGCGACAAGTCGCTGCCCGGCATGCTGATGGCCGCCGCCCGGCTGGACCTGGCCTCGGTGTTCCTGTATGCGGGCTCGATCCTGCCCGGGGTCGCCAAGCTGTCTGACGGCAGCGAGCGCGAGGTCACCATCATCGACGCGTTCGAGGCGGTCGGCGCCTGCGCCCGGGGCCTGATGCCCCGCGAGGACGTCGACGCCATCGAGCGCGCGATCTGTCCCGGTGAGGGCGCGTGCGGCGGCATGTACACCGCCAACACGATGGCCAGCGCCGCCGAGGCGCTCGGCATGTCGCTGCCGGGCAGCGCGGCACCGCCGGCCACCGACCGCCGCCGCGACGGGTTCGCGCGGCGCAGCGGTGCGGCCGTCGTCGAACTGCTGCGGCGCGGCATCACCGCCCGCGACATCCTCACCAAGGAGGCTTTCGAGAACGCGATCGCCGTGGTGATGGCGTTCGGCGGCTCGACCAACGCGGTGCTGCACCTGCTGGCCATCGCCCACGAGGCCGGCGTCGCGCTCTCGCTCGACGATTTCAGCCGGATCGGGTCGAAGGTCCCACACCTCGCCGACGTGAAGCCGTTCGGGCGCCACGTCATGTCCCACGTCGACCACATCGGCGGCGTGCCGGTGGTGATGAAGGCGCTGCTGGATGCCGGGCTGCTGCGCGGCGACTGCCTGACGGTGACCGGTGCGACGGTGGCCGAGAACCTGGCCGAGATCGCCCCACCCGACCCGGACGGCAAGGTGCTGCGCGCGCTGAGCAATCCCATCCACCCGACCGGCGGCATCACCATCCTGCGGGGCTCGCTGGCGCCCGAGGGTGCGGTGGTCAAGTCGGCCGGTTTCGACTCCGACGTGTTCGAGGGCACCGCAAGGGTTTTCGACGGGGAGCGGGCCGCGCTGGACGCTTTGGAGGACGGCACCATCACCAAGGGCGACGCGGTGGTGATCCGCTACGAAGGACCCAAGGGCGGGCCCGGCATGCGCGAAATGCTGGCCATCACCGGCGCCATCAAGGGCGCCGGCCTGGGCAAAGACGTGCTGCTGCTGACCGACGGCCGCTTCTCCGGCGGGACCACCGGCCTGTGCGTCGGTCACATCGCGCCCGAGGCGGTCGACGCCGGGCCGATCGCGTTCCTGCGCGACGGCGACCGGATCCGGCTGGACGTGGCCAACCACGTGCTCGACGTGCTGACCGATCCGGCCGAATTCGAGGCTCGGCGAAAGGATTTCACCCCGCCGGAGCCGCGCTACAAGACCGGCGTGCTGGCCAAGTACGTGAAGCTGGTCAGCTCGGCCGCCATCGGCGCGGTCTGCGGTTAACGGCCCTTTTGGCGCGAGCGTGCGCAGAATGCCAGCGGCACACGGCGTGTCGTGTGCACACACGCACGCTCGCGCCGAGGGTGATCAGACGTGCGTGTCCGACGCGCGGGTGCGCATGCCGAAGTAGGTCGCGTTGAAGCCCAGGAACGCCAACAACACACCGGCGACGACATTCGACCACGTCATGCCGGCGGTCATCACGACGCCCGGCAGGATCCACGTCGAGACGATGACCCACAGGCCCAGCACCGGCAGCGTCCAGGTCATGCCGTGCGCGCGATCCAGCGTCGTCGCGAACCCGTAGGCCAGGAACGCCGCCGCGATCCCGACGATCAGGTCGGATGTGGCAAGCGATGCCGTGCCGTTGAATCCGACGATCCACGGCGATGCGGCCACGTACAGGCCGGTCAGCAGGGCCAGACCGAACGTGACATGCGCGCTCATCGACTCGGCCACGCGCTCGTAACGCGCTCGCAGAGCCAACAAATCGGGGTGGTGATCGATTGATGAATGGACTGTACTCATTTTGTGACCTTTCTGTTATGCGGCAAGCCTTTTGAGCGTTGTCGCACCCATCCATCTGCCGTCAAGATTACGCCCGCACGCCGTTGGCCAGCAACGAAAACCGGCGTCACGGCAGGGCCGTCCGTCGGGGCCGAATAGACAACGCGCGTAGCGTCTCAGGCCATGGATATCGCGGACCGGCTGCGGCTCGACGCTCCGGTCGGGCAGGCCGGCATGGGCGGCGGGCTGGCGGGCGCGGAGCTGGCGGGCGCGGTAGCCCGGGCGGGCGGACTGGGCACACTGGGCATCGACACGCCCCAGCGGCTACGCACGTCGATCGAGCGGGTGCGTGCGCAGGCGCCGGACCGCGCGGTCGCGGTAAACCTGTTGATGCCCTTCGTTCATCGCCGGCACGTCGCTGTCTGCGTCGACGCGCGGGTGGACGCCGTCGTGCTGGCGTTCGGCGAAAAGCCGGGGCTCGTGGAGCATCTGCGCGATGCGGGGATCTTCGTCTTCGTCATGGTGGGCACCGCTGCGCAGGCGCGTGCTGCGATCGCCGCCGGCGCCGACGGTGTGATCGCCCAGGGGCGCGAGGCCGGCGGCCATCTGGTGGGAACCATGGCGGCTCTGGACTTTTTGCCGCGCGCCCTCGCCGCGGCCGCCGGTCGTCCGGTGTTCGTCGCCGGCGGCATCGCCACCGGCGCCGACACGCGAGCCGCGCTGGACGCCGGCGCCAGCGGTGTCATTGCCGGCACGCGCTTCCTGTTGACCCACGAGGCCAACGCGAGCCGCTCCTACCAGCAGCGGATCCTGCAGGCGGACAAGACAATCGAAACCAACCTGTTCGGCCTGAGCTGGCCGCTGCGCCACCGCGTCGTCCCCAACGCGGCCACCCGCCGATGGTGCCACCGAAACGGAAAGGCCAAGGCGCTGCCCGCCGCCTTGAACGCGGCCAGCCGACCGCTGTCGGCGCTGGGCTATTTCGACGCGGGACCGCTGATGCGCCTGCAGTCGCCCGCCCTGCCGTTCTTCACACCGCTGGCGCCGGTGGCCGGCGTGCCCGATTCCTGGTTGGACAGTGCGGCCCTGTATGCGGGCGAAACCGCTTTGCGGATCGGCGAACTCACCTCCGCCGAGCGGGCCGTCGACGACCTCGCTTCCCGCTGAGGGCTACCGCACCAACGCGAACGCGAAGCCGTCCCACCGCTTGGCGCCCACCGTCTGCAGCACCGCGGTGTCCAGCCGCGGGTGCTCGCCCATCGCCTGCAGCGTCTGGCGCACCGCCTGCGCCTGGGCGTCGGACTCCGGATCGAGGATCTGGCCCTGGCGAATCACGTTGTCCGCCACGATTACCGCGCCGGGGCGGGCCAATCGCACCGCCCACTCCAGGTACGCCGGGTAGTTCTCCTTGTCGGCGTCGATGAAGATCAGATCGAACGGCCCGGTCACCGTCGGCAGCGTGTCCAGTGCGGCCCCGACGATCACCTCCACCCGATCGGCGAGGCCGGCCCGCTCCAAGTTGGCCCGCGCCACCTCGGCGTGCTTGGGCTCGTATTCCAGCGTCACGACGCGTCCTTGCGGGCCGGCGCCGCGCGCCAGCCAGATGGTGCTGAAACCGCCCAGCGTCCCGAGCTCGAGGATGCTGCGCGCACCGAGGGCACCGGCGAGCAGGCTCAGGAACTTTCCTTGCTGCACCGACACCGCGATCGACGGCAGCCCCGCCGCGTCGCTGGCCTCGAGGGCCGCGGTCAACGACGGATCGCCGTCCACCACTGTGCTGTCCAAGAATGCGTCGACGTCTTTGGGGGTTGGGTTCTCGGTCATGGCGCCCACGCTAGCCGCGCCCGCCGGCGTTGGCACGGGCGGGCGGGTCGGCATCGGACCGGTCGCGGGCGTTTACGGTATACCCGTGGGGGGTATATAGTGAGGGCGCGGTCGACCCGCACCGCAAGAATCACCACAACAGGAAAAGGGTGAGTTAAATGGCAACTTACGAGGCCGGTACCGAGCTGACGTGCGGTCACGAAGGCTGCGGCTGTCGCGTCCGCATCGAGGTTCCCTGCCACTGCTCGGGTTCGGGTGAGCCGTACCGCTGCACGTGCGGCGACGCGTTGACCCCCGTCAAGTAACCGCCGGGCCGGTCGTGCGTTCGGGCGTACGCCCCGGTGACTTATCGCCCGAACGTACGGCCGATCAGCTGGACCGTGGCGTCCAGCCGCATCGCGTTCGCCGACGCACTCACCGCGGCCGTATAGGCGCCCGGGCTGATCCGCCAACTCCTGGCGCTGCCGTCATAGCGGGCGAGCAGTCGCGGATCCGCCTCGACGGTCACCCGCCGTGTCGCGCCCGGCGCGAGATCCACCCGCTCGAACCCCAGCAGCCGTAAACACGGTTCGCCGGCGGCGGCCATCAGGTACAGCTGCGGTACGTCGGCCCCGGCGCGGTCGCCGACGTTGACCACGCTGAAACTGGCGCTGATGGTTTCCCCGCCGCTGACCGCCAGGTCGCGGTAGTCAAACCTGGTGTAGGACAAACCATGACCGAAGGCGAACATCGGGTCATGACCACGTCGGGCGAACCAGCGGTAGCCGACGTCGGCTCCCTCGACGTAATCGATCGTGGTCGGTGTCCCCCACGGTTCGCCCGTACCGGGCAGCCGCGGGCGCGGCGTCTGGGCGAGGTCGACCGGAAAGGTGATCGGCAGCCGTCCCGAGGGATTCACCGTCCCGGAGAGGATCTCCGCGACGGCCCGGCCACCGTCCTGGCCCGGAAACCACGCCTGCACAACGGCATTCACCGAGTCGCGCCAGGGCATGGATACCGGATTGCCGGTCTGCAGCACCACCACGGTGTCGGGGTTGGCGGCCGCGACCGCCGCGATCAGCTCGTCCTGGCCCCACGGCAGCGACAGGTCGCCGAGGTCGAAACCCTCGCCCTCCGCTCGGACCGCGAACACGATTGCGATGTCGGCGGTGCGCGCCGCCCGCACCGCTTCGGTGGTGTTGACACCGGGATCGAACTCGATGTGGGCCTGCGGGAGCAGTTTTCGCAACTCCTCCAGCGGGCTCGACGGCAGCAGGTACAGATTGCGCATCCCGGCCTCGAGGCCCGAGCCGCCGATCGGAACCACCCCCGCGTATCCACCCGGCGGGACGACGGTGCTCGAACCGTATCCGGCCGGCACGCCCACGTGCGCGAACCCGCCGATGACGGCGATGCGTGGGCCCGACCCGGGCGCCAACGGCAACAGGCCGCGGTTGGTCAGCAACACCGTGCCCTGCCGGGCTATCTCCAGCGCAATGTCGTTGTGCGCGGCCAGGTCCGGTTCCGGCGCCGCGTCGGTGCGGTCAACGCCGACGGCGAACATGGATCGCAGGATCCGGCGGACCATGTCCGACAGGCGCTCCGGAGTCAGCCTGCCGTCGGCGTACGCGTCGCGCAGCGGCGCGCCGAAGGACTCGGCCTGCCACAGCAGCGCGTCGATCTGGGCCCCGCACTCCTGATCGAGGCCGGCCAGGGCGCACTCCCAGTTCGGCGTGGCGCCCCAATCCGACATGACCCAGCCCCGGTACCCCCACGCACCTTTCAGCACGTCGTCGATCAGGACGGCGTTCGCGGCGGCGTAGTCGCCGTTGACCTTGTTGTAGGCGGTCATCACGGCGCCGGGCCGCGAGCGCTCGATCGCCAATTCGAAGGCCAGCAGATCGGATTCGCGGTGGGCGTCGGGATCGATGACCGCGTCCAGGAAGTGCCGGTTGGTTTCGTTGCAGTTCAGCGAGTAGTGCTTGACCGTTGAGATGACGCCCTGGTGCTGGATGCCCTCGACCGACTCGGCGGCCATCACCGCGGTCAAAAGCGGGTCCTCGGAAAGGTATTCGAAATTGCGGCCGTTACGCGGGTCTCGGGCCAGGTTCATCGCGCCGGCGAGCTGCACGTTGAACCCGCGGCCGCGCGCCTCGCGGCCGATCACCTCGCCCGCGGCCCGCGCCAGCGACGGGTTGAAGCTGGCGGCCAGCGCCAGGCCGGCGGGCAGCGCGGTGGCCGTGTCGCCGGCGCGGAAACCGGGATTGGTGATGCCCAGGCCGGCATCGCTCATCAGCAAGGCGGGCACACCGAGTCGGGGAACCCCGGGCACGTATCCCGCACTCATCGGCGTGTCGGCGGGAATGCGCTCGTCGCGCACCGGCCACATGTCGCCGGCCCCCATCACCGAGACCAGCAGCGCGAATCGCTCGTCGTCGGTCATCCGGGCTTCGATCTCGCGCGCCCGCGCGTCGGGGTCGGCGGCGTTCACCGGACGCCCTCTTTGGCGTAGACCACCCGCAGCACGTGCCCCAGTTCCGGTCCCATCACCAGCTCCGTCAGCTCACAGATCGTCGCAACGAACTCGGGGCCGTGCGGCGGATCGGCCTGGCACAAATGATGCGCCACTTCGTGCAGCATCACCAGCTCGCGCAGCGCCCAGTCGGCGGTGTCCCGATCGGGAACCGCGATAACGCCTGTGCCGTCCTGATTTTCGTAGTGCGCGGCGCTGGCGGCGCGCCGTCCCCGCACCCGCAGCGGCGACACGTCCGGCCAGCGTTGCCGCACCGCCGGGAGCGCCAGCACGTCGTCCACGTAGCGCTGCGCTGAGGCCACCGACGCGAATCGCCCCTCGGGCGGCAGCGTCAGCTGGGTGCCGAAGAACTCCACCACCTGCAAGCCGTGTTGGGCGGCACGGTCGAACAGCGTCCGGACGAACTCCTCGGCCGCATATACCTTGGAGCGTTGAGAATCCCGGCGTGGGGAGTTCCCCGCGGTCACCCGCTCAGCGCACTCCGCGCCCCGGGGAGTTCGGGACTGTTGCCGAGCCGCGCCCGCTTGCCGGCCCGGTCGCCGGCGCGCCGCGCCGCCGACGAATACCCGGCCGACGCTCGGCTGGCCTGCCAGGTGCCGCGGGCCTTCGACGCGCCGCGGTAGTAGTCAACCAGCTCGATCTCCTTGTCCCGCAACGCGATAGCGGTGCCCGGCGATCGGCGGTTATCTTTGGTGGCCTCCTGCCGAGCCTGGTCGCGCGCCTCGGTCAGCCGCTGGCCGACGCGCGCGCCGAACGCCAGCTGAAAGTTGAGCCGGGCGGTGATCGTCGGCGTGGGCCGATGCGCGCCCGAGGCCAGGTAGGCGTCCGACGCGCGGACCATCTGGACGACCAGGCTGGCGTACAGAGCGTGGCTGGCGTCGATGTCCTCGACGAACCCGTAGGCGTACACGAACGTCGAATTCGAGGCCACGTCGCAGCGCACGTCGTTGGCCGCGGCGATCAGCACGAACAGCTGGACGTACGTGCGCAACCCCTTGGTGCCGGCCGCCCCGATCGTGATGGTGCGCTGCGTCGGCGTCTGCGCAGCCGACCGCTGGGCCGAATGCGACCGCGCCACCGCGAGGTCGATGGACGCGGCCGTCGCGAGCCGCTGCGCGGCGGACATGAACGCGTCGGCTTCGTGAGTGTTGTCGGTGCCCTCGGCCTGACGCAGCAGTGCGGCGATGCGCGCCAGCATCTTGTCGTCAGTCATGGCGCCGCTCCTCCCCATCGCTTCGCTCTGCATCGTCGCCGGCGCGAGTCATGCCGCCAAAATACTCAAGCCATCCGACACGCCCCGCCTCACAGCCGAGCGCTGATCCAGGAGACCACGTCGTCGAGCACCTGCTCGCGCTCGGGCTCGTTGAAAACCTCGTGGTAGAGCCCCGGATAGACCTTCAACTCCACGTCGGTGGATCCGACACACTCGACGAGGCGGCGGCTGCCCGCGACGGAGATCAGCCGGTCCTGCTCGCCGTGCACCACCAGCAGCGGCGCCGTCAGGGCCGGTGCCCGCTGCGGCATGGTCTCGCCGACCTGCAGCAACGCGCGGCCGATGCCGGCCGGCACCTTGCCGTGGTACACCAGCGGATCGTCTTTGTAGGCGGCCACCACCGCGGGGTCCCGCGAGATGGCGTCAACGTCGAGTTCCTGCGCCGGCAGCCCGGGCACGATGGCGCCGAGCACCTTGGCGGCCAGCGCCAGCAGCGGCGACACCTGGTCCTGGGCCGCCACCGCGGGCCCCGACAAGACCATCAGGTCGTAGTTGTCCGGACGTTCGACGCCGTAGGCGAAGACGATGCCGCCGCCCATGCTGTGCCCCAGCACGATGCACTTGAGGCCGTGGTGTTCCCGGGTGGCGATGCCGACCAGGGTGTCGAAGTCGGCGGTGTACTCGTGGATGTCGCGCACCAGCACGCGTTTGCCGCCGGAGCGGCCGTGCCCGCGATGGTCCAGCGCGTACGTGACCAGGCCCGCCTCGCCGAAGCGCTTCGCGACATGGTCGTAGCGGCGCGCGTACTCCCCGAGACCGTGGGACAGCACCAGGACCGCCCGCGGGGCGATGTCGGGTGTCCAGACGTCGTAGACGATGCGCACACCGCCGAACCCGTCGAAACTGCGCTCAGTGCGGTTCATGAGTTCTGGGCGTTCAACTCCGACTCAGCCGGTAAGGAACGCCGCCTCCCTCCTTCGGACAGATTGTCGGTGGTCCTGGCACGGGGAGACCTCGGTACGAGCCAGTCGCTGAACCGTGAACCTCAACCTTGTTATGGCGGCGGAAGACGTCAATACGGGCAGCGTAGTGGCTGCTGATGCGCGACGTGCTCCCAGACACTGCGTAGGCTCATGCGAATGAGCCTTCTCGCGCAGAACTCTGAAGGTGACCCGGCGGCCGGCACGGATTTTTCCGCGCACGCCGAACCGTATCGGCGCGAACTGCTCGCCCACTGCTACCGAATGACCGGCTCCCTGCACGATGCGGAGGACCTGGTGCAGGAGACCCTACTGCGGGCCTGGAAGGCCTACGACCGCTTCGAAGGCAAGTCCACGATGCGGACCTGGCTGCACCGCATCGCCACCAACACCTGCCTGACCGCGCTGGAGGGGCGCCAGCGCAGGCCGTTGCCGGTGGGGCTCGGCGGTCCGAGCTCGGACCCAACCGCCGAACTGGTGGAGCGACGCGAGGTGCCCTGGCTGGAACCGCTACCGGAGCTGACCGAGCATCCCGCCGACCCGTCCGTCGTCGTCGGGTCGCGGGAGTCGGTGCGATTGGCGTTTGTCGCTGCGCTGCAATATCTTCCGCCCCGGCAACGGGCGGTGCTGCTGCTGCGCGACGTGCTGGGCTGGCGCTCCGCCGAGGTCGCCGACGCCGTCGGCACCACCACCACCGCGGTCAACAGCCTGCTGCAGCGCGCCCGCTCCCAGCTCGAGTCCGCCGGACCCAGCTCCGAAGACCCACTGGTGCAACCGGATTCGGCCGAGGCCCAGGACCTGCTGGCGCGCTACATCGCCGCGTTCGAAACCTATGACATCGATCGGCTGGTCGACCTGTTCACCGCCGAGGCGATCTGGGAGATGCCGCCGTACACCGGCTGGTATCAGGGTGCGGGCGCCATCATCACGCTCATTCACCAGCAGTGCCCGGCGGAGGGCAGCGGGGACATGCGCATGCTGCCGCTGGTCGCCAACGGCCAGCTCGCCGCGGCCATGTACATGCGCGCCGGCGACGTACACGTGCCCTTCCAGCTGCACGTGCTGGATGTCCAGGGCGGCAAGGTGTGCCACGTGGTGGCCTTCCTCGACGACAGCTTGTTCGCCAAGTTCGGGCTGCCCAGTGCGCTGTCCGCGGGCCAGAGTTGAGGAGGTTGCTTGCATGACGAACACCACCCAGGTGACGCCCGTCCCCGGCACGCCTGCACTGCTGCTGAGCGCTTTCGACCTGGCCGACGTGGGCTACGCCGTCGAGGAGTTCGTCGTCGCCGGCACGGCCACTAGCTACGCACCGGTGAGCGAACTGGGCCCCGACGGTCGCTGGGACGTAACCCCCTCGGGCTCGGCCGATTACACCACCCGCGTCGTGGCGTTGACGCCGTCCGACCCGGCCCGGTTCAACGGGACGGTGCTCGTCGAATGGCTCAATGTCAGCGGTGGCATCGACGCCGCCGCGGTGTGGATGATGGCGCACCGCGAAATCCTGCGCTCCGGCTACGCTTACGTCGCGGTGTCGGCCCAGCGGGTGGGGGTCGAGGGCGGCGAAAGCCTGCTGAGCGCTGACATGTCATTGAAAAGCCAAGACCCGCAACGCTATGCGGGCCTGCACCACCCGGGCGATGCGTTCTCGTACGACATCTTCTCGCAGATCGGTGGGCTCATCAAAGGTGGCGAGCACGGCCCTATCCTGCGGGACCTGCCCGCGCGACGCGTCATCGCCCTGGGCGAATCCCAGTCCGCGATGTTCCTCACCACCTACATCAACGCCGTCGATCCGCAGTCCCCCCGCTACGACGGTTTCCTGGTCCACTCCCGGTTCGGTTCGGCCGCGCCGCTGGACGGCAGTTCGATCTTCGACGAATCCCCTGCGACGCCGGCGGTTACGTTCCGCCCGGAACTGCGCGTCCCGCTGCTCACGGTCATCACCGAGACCGACGTCTTCGGCGGACCGCGCGAGGGCTACTACTTCGCCAGGCAGCCCGACAACGACCGGCTGCGGGTCTGGGAGATCGCCGGCGCCGCCCACGCCGACAATTACACGATCCAGGTGGCGTTCATCGACAGCGGCTCGGCACCGCTCGAGGCCATCGTGGCCGGTTACACGCCGACCAGCACGCTGATGGGCCAGCAACTGGCGCGCAACATCAACTTCGGCCCGCAGCACCACTATGTGGTGCAGGCGGCACTCGCGGCGCTGAACACCTGGGTCGCCACCGGCGAACCCGCGCCGGGCGCCGACCCGCTCGAGGTCCGCGAAAGCTCTGCGCCACAACCCGTTACGGACGCCAACGGTATCGCCCGCGGCGGCATCAGGACGCCATGGGTGGACGTGCCGATCGCCAGGACGTCCGGCCTGGGCGGCGACGAGAGCATCATGTCGGCGATCTTCGGCTCCGGAGAGCTGTTCGACGCCAACACAATCCAGCGGCTCTACCCCGGCGGCAGCACGCAATACCTGGAAAGCTTCACCGGCGCCCTCGACGCGGCGATCGGCGCCGGGTTCATCCTGCCGGCCGACCGCGCCGAGATCCTGCAGCTGGCCGCCGCGACGTATCCCGGCGAGCGGGCTTAGGCCGGATTCCCCGGCTGGAACAGCCGGCTGTCGGGCGGCGGCCCCGGCACCGGGCGGACCAAGCCGGTCCCGGGGATCAGCGGCAGGTCCAGCGCCGACAGCAGGCCGGGCGGGGCCGCGCACACCGCCGGGATGGCGTTGACCATCCGCGAGGCGCCCGCGATGCGCGCCCCCAGG
This sequence comes from Mycobacterium sp. MUNTM1, assembly GCF_054660795.1. NCBI lineage: Bacteria > Bacillati > Actinomycetota > Actinomycetes > Mycobacteriales > Mycobacteriaceae > Mycobacterium > Mycobacterium sp. MUNTM1. The sequence continues at coordinate 16,950 of NZ_BAAGDE010000069.1, read as the reverse complement.
TCGTGGTCGTGGTCTTCGGCCATTTCGAATTCGCAGCGCATGCTTGGCGATCCCTCGATCTCGACGCGGTAGAGGCCCTGCCCGGAGGCCAGCCCGTAGCCGAGATCCTTCGGCGGAATGGAGATGTGGGGCTGCGGCCAGTCGGGGGCGATATCGTCACGCATGCGCGTCACGTGGTCGACGATGAATGTCGGCTTGCCGTCGACATATCCGGTGAGCGTCGAGCGCATCGCGGCGATGGTGCCGGCCGCGATGTGACCGGTGGGGGTGTCGAAGGACTCGGCGGCCGGAATGCGCTCGACGCTCTCCTCGATGTCGTCGATCTTGACGCCCAACCCCGCGGCGAGCTGGTGCAGGACGGGTCCCCACGCGAAGGTGAATATTCCGGGCTGCGCCGCGAATGCCTGATATTCGGGCGGCTTGCCAAAGCCGAGGATCTCATACACCGCAGCACGGTCCGGGTAGGTCGCGTAGTTGAACATCTCGGTGACCCGCACCGACTCGATTGCCCGGGAGACGCCGGTAAGCACCAGCGGCAGCACGTCATTGGCGAACCCGGAGTCGATGCCGGTGGTGAAGAACGACACCCCGCCGTCGAGCGCGGCCTGCCGCAGCGGGCCGGTGAAGGCGGCGTCAAGCCCGTCGGGAAAGACCAGCGGCACCACCGAGCAGGACACCACGTTCTTGCCGGACCGCAGGATCGAGACCATGTCGGCCACGGCATCGACCGGCCGCAGGTTGGCCGCGGCCGCATACACCACCACGTCCGCGTCACCGGCCAGCAGAGCCGCCGGATCCTGAGTGGCCACCACGCCGACCGGCGCGATGCCACACAACTCCCCGGCATCCCTGCCGGCCTTGGCGTCGCTGTGCACCACGACGTCGACCAGTTCGAGCTCCGGATGGTCGATCACCCCACGCAGGGCGATCACACCCATCGATCCCGGCCCCCATACCCCCACCTTGAACACAACCATCTCCTAATATTAGGACGGATCTTCTTGCATTTTGGACGGATCGTAGGGAGCTGGCGGTGGATACGTCAATGGCCGGGACACGACGCGAGCCGGGCGCCAAGTCACCGCCTACCGCGCGGGTGATGAATGTGCTTGCCGCCCTGGCCAATTCGAGGGAAGGCCTCACCTCGGCCGAGCTGGCCAAGAGCTGCGCGATCAGCACCTCGACCTGCGCCCTGGTGCTGGCCGAACTGGAGCGACGGGCCTGGGTGGCCCGTCGCGGCGATCGCCGCTACGGGCTGGGCAGCGGGTTGTTCGGGCTGGTGCACGGGCTGCGCGAACAGTTCCCGCTGTTGGACCGCGGGCGCGACGCGCTGCGCTTCCTGCACGACACGCTCGGCGCGGGCTGCTCGATGTCGAGGATCGGCCCGCGTCATCTGACCACCGTCGACGCGGTCGGCCACGGCACCGACGGCGAACATGCCGTGGGGCAACACTTCCCCATCGACCCGCCGTTCGGCCTGGTCGCCATGGCCTGGCGCGACGACGACTCCGTCTCGGCGTGGTTGCACCGCGTGCTGCCCAGGCTCACCCGCGCCGAAATCGCCGAGCACCGGCGGGTACTGGCGGATATCCGCGCCCGCGGCTACGGCGCCTGGCGCTTCGACGACACCCACCGGTCGCTGCACACCCGGCTGGCCGACGTGCTGGCCTCGCTGGAGCCAACGGCACAGGTCACCCGCCAGCTCACCACGCTGATGACGATGATGGCCCTGCAGTCGATCACCGATATCCTCGAAACCGAGTTACCCACAACGGAATTCGTCGTCCTGCCGATATTCGGCCATGACGGCCAGCCGGAGTACCAGATCGAGATTCACCTGGGCCACCCCACCGGGCTGACCCTGCCGGAAGTCGACGCCGCGCTGCGGCACGCCCAGGGCCTGCTCGCCGCCGCGCTGCCCTGACGCGGCCGCGATTAGGCTGGGGTGATGCCGGCCAGCACGGAGATCAGGGATGCGGCGACCCGCGCCGTCACCAGCACGCCCTGGTTGACCTCCCGGCACTCCTTCTCCTTCGGCGACCACTACGACCCGGACAACACCCATTTCGGGTTGCTGCTGGTGAACAACGACGACATCGTCGCGCCGGGAACGGGATTCGACACCCACCCGCATCGGGACATGGAGATCGTGACCTGGGTGCTGCGTGGCGAACTGTCGCACCATGACTCCGCAGGCAATCGCGGGGTGATCTATCCCGGCCTGGCGCAACGGATGTCGGCGGGCAGCGGGATCCTGCACTCCGAGCGCAACGACTCCGCCACCGAGCCGGTGCATTTCGTGCAGATGTGGGTGGCGCCCGACGAGGCCGGTGTTGAGCCGAGCTACCAACAGCACGAGATCGACGACACGCTGCTGGCGGGCAACCTGGTGACGATCGCCTCGGGGATGTCCGCGCACGACGCCGCGATCACCCTGCACAACCGCAACGCCGCGCTGCACGCAACCCGGTTGCCGGCCGGCGCCGCGGTGAGCCTCCCGCGTTCTCCCTACCTCCACCTCTTCGTGGCCCGGGGCGCCGTCAGCGTGGAGGGCCTCGACGCGGTGAACGAGGGCGACGCCGTGCGATTCACCGACGCGGACGGCCGGCGCGTGTCGGCGAGAGAGCCGTCGGAACTGCTGATCTGGGAGATGCACGCGAAGCTGGGTGACTGATGCCATAGAGGGCGCGGGCCGCTGCCCATAGAGTGGGCACGACAGACAGGAGTCGGCATGCCTTCCTCGCACCCGCAGCACGCGGCGCCCAACCCCGACCGGAACATCAAGGCGATCCGCACCGTGCGGTTCTGGGCGGCGCCCCTGGTCATCACCGTGGCGCTGATGTCGGCGTTGTGCGCGCTCTATCTCGGCGGCATCCTGAATCCGACGACCAACCTGCACCACTTCCCGATCGCGGTGGTGAACGAGGACGCCGGCCCGGGGGGCGCACAGATCGTCGACCGGCTGGTCAATGGGTTGGACAAGAACAAGTTCGACGTCCGCGTGCTCTCCCGCAGCGAGGCCCGTCACCAACTGGACACCGGCCGGGTGTACGGCCAGGTGCTGATACCGCCGAGCTTCTCGTCGAAGCTGCGGGACTTCGCGACCGGCGCGGTGCTGCCCGCCCGCGCGGACCGGCCGTCGATCACGGTCTCCACCAATCCGCGGGCCGGCACCCTGGGGGCGAGTATCGCCGGCCAGACCCTCAACACGGCGATGGGAATCGCCAACGGCATAGCCGGGCAACGGATTATGGCCGAGGTGGCCGCGCAAACCGGCGGCGCGCCGCTGCCCGCTGCGGCCCAGGTGGGGCTGAGCGCCCCCATCGATATCCAATCGAACGTCTACAACCCGCTGCCCAACGGCACCGGCAACGGCCTGTCGGCCTTCTACTACGCGCTTCTGCTGCTGCTCGCCGGCTTCACCGGCAGCATCGTGGTCAGCACGCTGGTGGACGCGTTGCTCGGTTATGTGCCGGCCGAATTCGGCCCGGTGTATCGGTTCGCCGAACAGGTGAAAATCTCGCGGTTTCAGACGCTGCTGCTGAAGTGGGCCATGATGCTGCTGCTGGGGCTGGTGACCTCGGCGGCGTACCTGGCGATCGCCGATGGGCTGGGCATGCCCATCGACCACGGCTGGCAGCTGTGGGTGTTCGGCGTCTTTGCGATCGCCGCCGTCGGCATCACGTCCAGCTCCCTGCTCTCGGTGCTGGGCACCGCCGGCATGCTGGTCAGCCTGCTCATCTTCGTGATCCTCGGGCTGCCGTCGGCGGGCGCCACGGTGCCGCTGGAGGCGACGCCGTCGTTCTTTCGCTGGCTGGCCGAATTCGAGCCGATGCATCAGGTCTTTTTAGGCGCCCGGTCGCTGCTGTACTTCGGCGGCCATGGCGATGCCGGCCTGACGCAGGCGCTGACCATGACGACGATCGGTCTCGTGATCGGGCTGCTGCTCGGTGGCATCGTCACACTCCTGTACGACCGCAAGGGTTTTCACCGGATTCCGGGTGCGGTCGAACTGGCGATCGCGCAGGAACACCAGGCGCAGCACCAGGCCCGCCGCGGCAAGCACGCGGAACCGGCCGCCACGGAACCGACCGCTGCCACCGAGCCGGCGAGCGAGCCGGCAACCGAGCCCGAAAGTTCAAGCGAGCAAGCGTAATTCGCGCGTAGTCTGACCGTCACCACACCGTTATTTTGTTGACAGTGTGACTGTTGGGTCTGATGATGTTCTTGTTGCATTGGGACCTGGCGGAAAGGGCTATCGTGCTGACCCGACGCGCCAGCTTCCGCCGGCTGGCGGCGTGCTGCGCCGCCGTCGTTGCCTGCCTCACCCTGGCCGTCACCTCCGGACAGCCCCTCGCCCGGGCCGCCGACGGCCGCGATCTGCTGGCCAACGCCATCGGCAGCACCCGTGGTTCCTACCTGGTCTACAACTTCGGCCCCGGCCATCCCGCGCCGATGCTCAACGCCGGCGGCGGCTGGTACGAGATGAACAACGGCGGGCACCTGATGATCATCAAGAACGCGGCGGGGCGCCTGTCGCCGCATTTGCTGGTCGACACGCACCAGGGCGATCAGGCCCGCTGCGAGAACAACCCCGGGGCGCGCACCGGTGAGGGCCTCTGGCAGGCCTCGGAGCTGTACGCGCCGCTGCAGGCCTGGCAGCGCATGGGCCAGCCGACCATCGCGATCAACGCCAACTTCTTCGACGTCCGCGGCCAGAAGGGCGGCTCGTGGCGCCAGACCGGCTGCAGCTCGCCGCTGGGCGCCTTCGTCGACAACACCCAGGGCCAGGGCCGCGCCAACCAGGCGGTCACCGGCACCGTCGCCTACCCCGGCAAACAGGGCCTGTCCGGTGGCGGCGAAAGCTGGAGCGCCCTGTCCACCATGATCCTGCCGTCCGGCGGTGCCCCCTATGTGGTGTGGCCCAGGACGAAGAGCGACTATGACGCCGCCACCCCGGTCGTCGCAGACCTGCTCAACAAGAACGAGAAGTTCGTCGCCGTCTCGGGCATCGGGCTGCTCGCGCCCGGCAACACCGGACAGCTGCACGACGGCGGGCCCAGCGCGGCCCGAACGGCTTTGGCCTACGCCAGGCAAAAGGACGAGATGTACATCTTCGAGGGCGGCAACTACACCCCGGACAACATGCAGGACCTGTTCCGCGGCCTGGGCAGCGATAACGCCCTGCTGCTCGACGGCGGTGGCTCGTCGGCCATCGTGCTGCGCCGCGACACCGGCGGCATGTGGGCCGGCGCGGGTTCACCGCGCGGATCGTGCGACACCCGCCAGGTGCTCTGCGATTCACACGAACGGGCGCTGCCCAGCTGGCTGGCGTTCAACTAGCAACGGCCGCGGCGGTTTTCGTCGGCGACGGTCCCAACCGGAAGATCAGCAGACTCGCCGCTATCACCGCCGCGGCGACCACGAACACCGGGGCGATCACGTATCTCGACATCGTCGCGCCGAGGAACGCGCCGGCGCACATGGTGGCGACCACACCGATGCGCAGCCGGTGGCGTTCGCCGGTGCCGCCGGCCAGCCGGCTGTCCAGCCCGAGGCTGACGATCGTCGACGTCAGCACCGTGGTGGAGAGCTCCGGAATGCCGAACTGGCGCGCGCTCGAATGTTGTAGGCCGAAGGTCACCGCCAGGATGCCGATCATGAGCAGCTTCGAATTGCCTTGGTAACGCAGCACTCCCGTGCCCGCCAGGACCGCCAGCCCCACCAGCAGGACGATCTCGGTCGTCAGCACCGTGGTGATCCATGGTCGCGTGCGCGCGCCGAAGTGCCGGGACAGGCGGCCGCTGACGATCGTGGTGCAGATGAACGTCGGCAGGGCCACCGCGACGGCGGTCAGGTCGATGGTGGTGCTCGGGGCCAGCCAGAACCCGAGGAAGATCACGTTGCCGGTCATGTTGGCGACGAACACGTGGCCGAGCGCCAGGATGCTGATCGAGTCGGCCAATCCGGTGGCGAACGTCAGCAGCAGCAACGCTGCTACGGTCCATCGTCCGGATACCGGTGACGTGACAGCCATGCTGTGCAGCCTATTTCGGCACCTATCGCGGCCGGCGCTAAACCTTCGGCGTCAGATCCAGCGACGTGATCGTCGTCATCCTGGTCACCAGCCAACGGCTGTTCGACCGCTTCAGAAACAGCCGGTACGACAGGTACTTCAGTGACGGCACGTTCTTGGTCAGCGGGCTGGTGGAGGTCGTGTTGGTGTAGACGATCACCGAGGCGTTCGGGTCGTCCAGCGTTTCGACCGCCGCGCCGGTGACCTCGGTGCTGTTGCTGATCTTGGCCTGCTTGTTGGGGGCCACGATCGCGTCGACGAATTTGCGGTACTGCGCCTCGAAATCGCCGCTGAGGTAGCGGGATGCGCGGTCGGCGAGTGTGTCCATGTTTTCCGGCGTGTACGTCCACAGCGTGGTGATCGCGTTGGCTGCGGTCCGCGCGACGTTCAATTTCGTTGCGGCGGTGGCCCGATCGGCCAGGTACGGCTGCATCATCGCACCGGCGAACGCGGCGGACCCGACGAACACCAGGGCGGCGATCACGGCGACGATGGCCCAGGCCTTGCCGGCCAGCCGCTTCTTGCCCGCGCCATCGGACGGCGCCGCGTCGGTGGTCTGTTCCGCGTTCTCGCCGGCTGCCTCGGCATCGGCCCCCTCGGCAGCGGCGGATTCCGTTGCCGCGTCCGCCTTGTCGTTGTGCGCCTCCGAACCGTCGCCCTCCGCCGGGCCCGTCGCCTCGGTCTCCGGGGCGGCCGGGCTCTCCTCGGCGGTCACATCACCTGCTGCAGGTTGCTGATCTTCCACTGGTTCCCTTCCTGCGTCGCGGTTGCCGCCCAACGATTGGTGTTCTCCAAGACCTGTTTCTCATCCGGCGACTTGGTGGTGATCGCGGTGGCCACCATGACGCTGGCGCTGCCGTCGTCGTTCCATCGCTCCAGGCCGGCGCCCAGGACGCTGCCGGTCGCCGGTTCGGCCCTCGCGACCTGGAGCAGGATCTCGTTGGCGTTCTTCTCGTACTGCTTGGCGAAGTCGCCGGTCGCCTGCGTCAAGATCCGGTTCACGTAGTCGTTGGCGTGAAAGGGATCGATGGAGGTGAACTGCGTCATGAACCCGGTCACGTAGCTGAGCACCTCGCGGTCCTTCGACGCGGCCCGCGCCCGCGATGCATGCGAGCCGAGCATCAGCGCGCAGGCCGTGATCGCCGCCACCATCAGCAGCGCGGCGACCGTGCCGGCCAACGGCACCAGCCAGGGTCGCTGCGCCTCGGCCTCGACCGGGCGCGCAATGAGAAGGGGCCGCTCGTCGGGGGCGAACCTGCGCCGCGGGCTCATTTTCCGCTCCCCGGCTGCTTCGGCTTGGTCAAGACGTTGAGATCGTCGACGCGCCAGGCGTTTCCGCCGCCCTTGGCGAAGTTCACCCGCACGGTGGCGCTGATGTAGCGCTGCTCGGGCCCGCTGCCGCGTCGGCCCTGCATGAACAGCAGCATGGCCGCCCGGTCCGGTCCCGCCGATTCGATCGAGCTGTTGGTGACCCAGTACTCGTTGATGACGGGGTGCCCCTTTTGCACCAGGTCCTGCTGGGCGGCCAGCTGGGGCCGATACTTGTCGGTCGCCAGCGACAGCGCCCGCGCGAAGTCGTCGTGCAGCGACTTGGGGTCGTACGTCAGCATCTGGGCGACGATCTTCGGTCCCTGCGTGGCGATCTGGGCGCGGGTCTGATCGGTCGCCCGGTCAGTGGAGTACACCACGAAGAAGCTGATCGCGGTCCCGGCCAGGCAGAGCGCCACCGCGCTCGCCACCGCGGCCGCGGCCCAGCGCCGGATGCCGGCGGGCGCCGCGCCCGGTTCAAGCGGTCGCACTTCGGTGCGCGCCAGCATGTCGGCGAACGTGCGGCGGCGTGAATCCCACAGGGGCCAAAGCCATCCCACGATTGAGACGGTGTCGAGCAGGTGGGCGACATCCCGGAGCAGCAGGGTCCACGGCCCGGGCGCGCCGCCGGAGCGTCCCGTCACCGCTATGCCGACCAGCGCACGGCCCAGGCTCCAGCCGGTGATCACCGGCAGCAGCAGCCGATTGACCAGCACCAGCAGGGTGACGACGCCGAGGACGGAGATGGCCAGCCACCACCACGCGCCGTGGGCCGGAACGGTACGTAGAACCAGCGCCATCGTCGCGATCATCGCGAGGCCCGGCAGGACGTCGACGGCGAAGGCGCGAACGCGAGAGAGCCAGGGCGCCAGGGCTTCTCGCGGTGACTCCTGGATTGCCGTGGGCGCAGTCTCTTCGACCACCACCGTCACTTCGTCACCTGGTCGAGCTTGGAAATCTTGTACTGCCCCTCGGCGAAGGCCATCTTCACGCGCAGCCGGTAGCCGGCTTCGCTCTGATTCTGGTCGCTGGCCACTTTCACGCGCAGCGCGACGAGGATGTCGATCGAGCCGTCGGGGTTGTTGCGCTCGACGGCCGCCCGCACGTCCGACACCTGAACGTGGATGTTCGCGGCCTGATACGCCTGCACGAGCATGCTGGTGTAGAGCAGCGCCTGCGAGCGGAACGCGTCCGTACCGCAGTCGACGATCTTCTGCTCGCTGGCGGTCATCGCGTTGGTGTCCGGCGCCTGGGTCGCCGATACGCATTCCACCGCCGCCTTCAGCGCCGCGGCGTCGTTGCGGGCGATCCGCTGGCTTTGGTGGTGATAGTGCAGCGCGAGGTAGCCGCCCCCGCCGACGCCGAGGGCGCACAGCACCAGCACCGCGGCGATCGCGGCCAGCCATCCGCGGCCCACCCGGGACGGGCCCCGCGGTGCGGCCGCCGCGGGCGCGCCGGATGCCGCGTCACCCCCGCCGTCACCGTCGGGCTCGGTCGCGGCGCCGGACTCGGACGCGTCAGTGTCGGCAGCACCGGCCGTGGATTCCACCGCATCCTCGGATGCATCCTGCGGACCGGTTTGCTCGGCTCCGTTCTCGGGTGCCGCCGAATCCTCGTTCTTGTCCTGGGTGGTCAACGAATCGTCCGTGTCGATGGGGTTCAGCCGGCTGGTGCCAGCATCTCCTTCCATCCATCGTCTCCTGTTCTGGTCGAGTTCTCGACGGAGTATTTAACTCCGTCTGGCCCTACCAGTTCACCGCTTTGGGGACTGTAGATCGCCGAGGGGGGCCCGCTGGGTTTGTAGACACAGGGGTTGGGCTGCTGGCCATTGCACTGCACGGTACCCGACCCCGGCCGGGACAACGGATCGCTGGTGGGCGGGGGTGTGCCCGCGACCCGGTCCGAGGGTGCCGGGTTCAGTCCGTTGTCGATCGACGGTGCCGGGATCACCATTCCCGGCCGGACCGATTGATCACAGCGCGCCGCGGGCGCCGGGCACGTCAGGATCTGGTTGGGATCGCCATACCAAGGGTTGGTACCCGCCGGCACGTACGGCTTGGGGTCGCGGCATTCGCGCGGGGTGGCGGCCCGTTTGCCCGGAATGTCGGTACAGGGGATGTTGCGCGAGCCGCGCACGCTGTTCGCCGGGGTGTCCATCGGGATCTTGCAGTACGTGCCCGTCGGCAACGGCTGGATGCTGGTGTCGGCCGGCGACCGCCACTCCGGGGCCGGGATGAACCCGGTCAGGCACGGCGGGGGCTGGTTGATCGACAGCGCCAGGTCGAGCGCGGCCATGTTCGGGAACGGCGCGGCCACCGTCTGGGCGATCGACGCACCCTGCGGCAGGAACACCAGGACCTGCTCGACGCCGGTGTGGTAGCGCTTGAGCAGGTCGATCACGACCTCGAGGTTGGCCAGCGTCTGCGGCAGCGAATCCCGCACGTCGCTGAAGACCGAGTTGACCTGGTCGGCCGTCGGCGCCGCCTGGCGCAGCACGCTCTTGACGTGTTGGTCCTCCTGCGCGGATTGGGCGCCCAGCCTGTTCAGGTTGCGTGCCCAGCGCTCGATGTTGTCACTCGACTTGACCTGGCTGTCCAGCACCGGCCCGGAGTTCTGGATGATGTCGTTGACGTCGGTCATCTGGTTTTTGAAGTCGCCGACGATCGCCTGCGTCGCGTCGACCAACCGCTGCAGGTTGGGTCCCAACCCGCCGACGGATTGCGCCGTCTCGTCGAGCAGCTGGCCGATCTTCTCCTTGGGCAGCACCGCGAGCCCGCGGTTCGCCGTGTCCAGGGCGGGCCCGATCTCGGCGGGCACCGTGCCCTTGGTGATGGTCTGCCCGTCGGCCAGATACTTGCCGGGATTGCCGCTCGACGTCAGGTCCAGGTACTGCTCACCGACGGCCGAGACCGAGTGCACGTTGGCGGTGGCGTCGATCGGGATCTTGTAGTGACTGTCGATGCTCATCGTCGCCTGAGCGCCGCGCTCGGTGGGCTCGACGTCGGTCACCTTGCCGATGGTGATGCCGCGATAGGTGACGTTGGCCGTGGGGTACAGCCCGCCCGATGCGGGCAGGTCGGCCTTCAGGGTGTAGCGGCCGATGCCCACCAGGCTCGGGATCTGCAGGTAGTAGATCCCGAGCACGAGCAGCGAGATGACGGTCAGGATCCCGAACGCGATCAGCTGGCGTCGGATGAAGGGAGTCAGCATTGGCTTCTGTCCGCCCTTTCCACCAGCGGTCCGCCCGGTGCGTCATTCGGGTTCGGCGTGTAGCGCACGTCCGGGATCATCGTCTCCGGATCGCGCCCGAACGACTGCTCGAGCGCCCGCAGGGCTCCCGACAATCCGGTCCCGGTGAGGAACGCGTTGTCGACGGCGCTGTAGGTCAGGTCGAGCGTCAGCGAGATGTTGATGTAGTCGCCGCGGAAGATCTTCGGGACCGTGTCGATGTCGAACGGCTGGGTGAGGATCAGCTTCAGCGCGCCGATCAGGTACGGCGAGGCCCGGCCGAGTTCCTTCAGCGGGCACTGCAGCGCCTGCAGGTCGGTGTGCAGCGGACCGCGTGCCTCCGACAGGTACTGGTCGGCCGCCTGGCTGAGGCGTCCCACCGAGTCGACGGCGTTGATCAGATGCTGCTGATAGTCCTTGTTCGCGAAGTATTTGATCAGCGGCGGGATGTCGGTCAGCACCCGGTCCAGGACGTCGGCGCGGCCGCCCACGTAGGTCAGCAGCCGGTTGGTGGAGTCGATGGCGTGGGTGATGTCATCGCGCTGCTGGTTGAGCTGGGTGGTGAAGGTGTCCAGCTTGCCCAGCAGCGACCGGATCTGATCGCCGCGGCCGTTGAAGATGTTGTAGACCTCGTTCTGCAGCACCTCGAGGTTCGGGATGCCGCCGCCGCGCAGGATCAGCGACAGGCTGGCCAGCGTCTGCTCGGTGGTCGGGTACGACGTCGAGTTCTTCAGCGGAATGGTGTCGCCGTTCTTGAGCAGCTCGGGCGACGGGTTCGGCGGCGAAGCCAATTCGACGTGCTGGGAACCCAGCAGCGAGGTCTGGCCGATCTTGGCGGTGGCGTTCTTGGGCAGCTTGACGTTCTTGTCCACGCCCAGCGTCAGGGTAGCGATCCAGTTCTTCAGCTGGATGGCCTTGATCGATCCGACGAACACGTCGGCGACCATCACCTTGCTGTTGCCGTTGATCGCCAGGGTGTCGGGCACCTGCACGTACAGGGTCATGGACCCCCCGCCGCTGCCGGGGCCGCCGGGGATCGAGACGTTGGAGATGCCCTTCCAGCCGCATGAGGTCAGCACCATCGCGGCGACCAGCAGGGTCAATCCTTGCCAGGCCCGACGGCGAAGTACCGGAAGCGCGCCCCTCAGGGACCGTCGGCTCGGCCCGCTCCTCGCGCGCAGCGCGCTCGTCGCGCCCCTCAGGGACCGTCGGCTCGGCCCGCTCCTCGCGCGCAGCGCGCTCGTCGCGCCCCTCACTGGCCACCTCCAAAGTCAGCGGGTGCCGCCGGGCCGCCCGCGTTCGGGGCCGGCGCGGACACCGGCGCCGGCGTCGGCGCGACCGGACCCGGGATCACCTCCGGCCCCGGCGGTGGCGGCGGAATGGGGACCTGCGGCGGATTCTGGCCGATGACGGGCGCTATCGGGTTCTCGTCATAGGCGTTCGGCGGACCCGGAGGGGTCTGCAGGTTCGACTGGACGGGCGCGATGTTCGGCCCACCCATCAGCTCTTCCAGCGAGTCCGGCGTCATCAGGCCCGCGGTGATCGGCCCGACCTGCTGCCCCTGCATGCCCGGGGCGACGATCCAGCCCGGTTGGGTGTTGCGGTGCGACGTCGGGGTGTCCGGAACCCAGATGCCCGGGACGGTGGTGTCCTTGTATCCGTTCGGCGGGTGCAGCCGGTCCTCGGAGTAGGCGACCTCCTTGGGCAACGTCTCGGCCGTGCTGAACAGGTTCAACCCGAACGGCGGGTAGTTGAACTTGATCGCGTCGAGGATCGGCGAGAGGTACTGCGCGCACAGTTCGGCCGATTCCTGGTACCCCAACCGGCTGCCGGCCTGGATCGCGCTACAGATGAACTGCATCGGGTTCGCGAAGTTGGTGATCGACGGGATGGCCACCACCGAACCGTGCGACGGGTGATAGATCTGGTTGATGTTGGCCGCGGCCGTCGGCAGCACGTGCAGCGCGGTCTCCAGCCCGTTGAGCGGATCCGGTTGCAGCAGCGCGTTCGTCGCGGTTTCCAGGTTGTTGACGTCTTGGACCAGCACCCCGCGGTTCTTGTCCAAAAACGGGCGGATGGTGGTGAGCAGGCTGTCGAACTGCACGATCGCGTTCGCCAGGTCGGTATCGGAATGCGCGAGCCGCGTGGTGAAGTCGGCCAGATTCGAGTTGAGCGCGACGAACTGCTGGTCGTCGTTGTGTAGTGCGTTGACGAACAGCGCCAGGCTGCGTACCACCGCGAAGAAGTCGCCGCGCCCCTCGTTCAGCGCGGTCAGCGCCTGCGACAGGCTGGTCAGCGTCGCGTTGAACTGCTTGCCCTTGCCGGCCAGCCCATCGGCGAACGACTCGATGACCTCACCGAACGGGCCCTTGGGCTGCTCGGGTGTCGGGCCCAGCTTGGAGATGATGTTGGTGATGCTGTTGCGCAGTTGGTCCCACTCGACCGGCACCTGAGTGCGCTCTTCGGGGATCACCGCGTTGTCGGCCAGCACCGGCCCGCCCTTGTACGCCGGCTCCAGCTGGATGGCCCGCGACGCCACCAGGGTGGGGTTGAGGATCACTGCCGAGGCGTTGGCCGGAACCCGGTACTTGTTCTCGTAGTGGAAGGTGACCTTCATCTTGTCGCCGGCTGGCTCGATCTTGTCGATCGCGCCCACCCGCAGGCCCATGATCTGGACCTTGTCGCCTTTGTACAGCGCGTTCGCCGCCGGGAAGTAGGCCACCACGGTGTTGTTGGTCAGCTTCTCGTACAGCCGCCAGCCGACGTAGCCGACGACGAGCGCCAGGATCACCACCAGCGATCCGATGATGACCGATGCCCGGGACAGTCTCGGCAGCCGGATGTTGCGGATGTCAAAGATGGTGCTCAATTCTGGCTACCTCCCCCCGCTGCGCCACTGCCTCCGGCTCCGCCGGGGTTGATGAACGGTGCCGGTAGCTGGTTGCCCGGCCCGGGCGGCGCCGGCGGTCCCGGCGGGAGCCCCGGCGCGAACGTCGACGGCGGCGGCGGCGGTCCGGCCGGCGCGAGGTTCTCGGTGCGCGCACCCGGGGGAGCCTGCGTCGGCAACGGCACCGGTGTGCCCGGCACATCGGGCGGCGGGTCGCCCGGCCGGCCCGCGATCGGGATGCCCGGCGTCGGCGGCAGACCCGCGGGGTTGGGCGGCGAGGTCATCACGTCGATGGGCGCCGGGAAGCCCGGCCCACCGAACGGGCCCGACGCGGCACCCGCGCACGGCAACGGATTCCACGGCCGCGGCAGACCCTCGTCCCCGACGGTGACGTTGCCGCCCGGGTTGGCCGGCGTGTACGAGCACGGCGACCCCGGTGGGACGGCCGGGCCCGGGTGATCGGGCGTGCCTTCAAGCACCGGCGGCGCCGGCGGCGGCGCGCCATTCGGGAAGCGGGTCCCGTTCGGGTCGGGCCAGCGGTATTCCGGCAGGCCGGCGCTGCGCCAGAAGTTCTCCGGATCGATGCCGCGCTTCTTGAAGGCGGCGTCGACCCACGGCTGGGAAATCTGGTACAGGGCCAGGTTGTGCAGGACCACCTTGAAGAACGGTCCCGACGCGATGGCCTCGTTCAGCGAGGGCAGGAATTTGCCGACCTCGGTGAAACCGTTGGCCAGGTCGTCTTTGCGCTGCACGAGGATGTCGCTGACCGTGCGCAGCTGTTCCAGCACGTGGTTCAGGTTCGGGTTGTCGTTGATCAGGCCCTTGACCTGTTCGGAGAACGCGGCGATGTTGCCCAGCAGGGCGTTGATCGCCTGGCCGCGCTCGTTGAAGGCGGCCAGCAGCGTCTTGGTGTTGACCAGCAGCCGGTCGACCTGATCGCTGCGCTTACCGAGGATGCCCGCTACCTGGTTGGCCTGGGCCAGCAGGTGCTTGACCTCTTCGTCGCGCTTGCCGACGGTGTCGGAGAACTTCTCCACCCCTTCCAGCGCCGGGCTCAGGTGCGGGTAGGTCTGGTCGATGGTCTGCGACAGCACGTGCAGCGACTGCTTGACGGTGTCGATGTCCCAGCCCTGGGCGGCCTTGGTGACGTCGAAGAACGCGTCGTAAATCTGATACGGCGTGGTGCTCTGGCCGATCGGCAGCGTCGCTCCGGGCCGCAACGGCTGGTTGCCGCGGGCCTCGACGTCGAGGATCTTCTTACCGAGGATGGTGTCGGTCTTGATCGCCAGCCGGCTCTCGGTGCCGATGGTGCTGGTGCCGATGGAGAACTTCAGCAAAATGTGGTCGCCGTCGATCTTGAGGCCCTCCACCTTGCCGACGTCCACGCCGGCGATGCGCACTTTGTCGCCGCTGTTGATGCCGCCGGTGTCGGTGAACTGGCCGTAGTAGCTCGGCTTGGCGAACAGCATCGGAACGCTGGTGAAGCTTTGGCCGACGCCGATCACCAGCACCGTCACGACGATGCCCATCAGCCCGATGCGAACCCGGTTGGGTGGCTCCAGTGTCCTCATTGCGGCGTGCACCTACCCGTCGGCTGCTGGAACAGCCGGACCGTGCGGACCGGGCCGCCGGCCTGCAGGCCGTTGATCTTCAGGGTGATGTCGCAGGCGTAGAAGTTGACGAAGTCCCCGTAGGACCCGATGGCGCGCCCGATCATGTTCAACGCGGTCGGCACCTTCTTGAGGTAGTCCTGCAGCTGGTCTTGCTGGTCGATCAGCGGCTGCTGCACCGCGTCCAGGTAATTGATCGTCTTGTGCAACAGTCCGCGGTCCTCGGCGAGTAGGTCGGCGACCGTGCCGGCCGCGTTGCTGATGTGCGCGACCCCACCCGCCAGCTGGTCACGGTGGTTGTTGAGGCCGGTGATCAACACTTCGAGGTTGTTGATGGTCTCGTCGAACTGCTGCCGGTGGCGAACGGTCGTGTCCAGCACGATGTTCAGGTTCTTGATCACCTCGCCGATCGCCTGGTCGCGCTGGCCGAGCTGGCTGGTCAGTTGCGCGGTCTGGTCGAGGATGTCGTTGATGGTGCCGCCCTGGCCCTGGAAGACGGTGACCAGCGAGCTCGCGATGGTGTTGACCTTCTGCGGGTCCAGCGCCCGGAACAGCGGCTTGAACCCGCCGATCAGGGCGTCGAGGTCGAGCGCCGGCTGGGTGCGCGCCAGCGGGATGAACCCACCGGGCGGCAGGACCTTGTCGGCGCCTTCGCCCTGACCGCGCTTGAGCTCCAGGTAACGGTTACCGATCAGGTCGAGGTAGCGGATCTGGGCGGTCGTCGACTGGTACAGCGGGATCGACCGGTCGACGTTGAACTTCACCCGGGCGCGCTTGCCGTTGTCGACCAGCTCCACCTTGTCGACCTTGCCGACCTCAACCCCCGAGGCGCGGACGAACTGGCCCGCGCGCAGGCCGCTCACGTTGCTGAACTCCGCCGAGTACCCGTTGGTGCGGTCGAAGCGCATCTGACCGAACACCACGATGATCATCACAGTGAAGATCAGCAGCACCACCGAGAAGATGCTGAGTTTGACAAGGGTTCCGGTGATTTTCATGGGTTGATCGTGTTATCCCCTACCTGGCGGCCCCAGACGTACTCGATCGCATACGGCGATCCGGTGTCCAGGTGGTTGTACGGCGCAAGGCTGTTGCCGGAGTCCATCACCAGTTCCGGCGCGGGCCACAGGTCGTGGGTGAGCGGCTGCCAGCATCCGGGCGCACCGCCCGGGCCGCCGCGCGCGTTCACCCGCGGCAGGTTCTCCGGGTAGATGTAGGGGTTCGGGGCACCGCCGACCAGACCGGCCGTGGCGCCGAGGCCCAGCGTGAGCGCCGCGACGGCGACCAGCGACAGAGGGTTGGCGACCAGTCCCAATCCGGACAGCGCCTGGGTGTGGGCGACCAGCGAGTAACCATTGCCGCCCAGGAAGGACGAGGCCTTGGGCTCGATGTCGTGGTAGTTCCGCACGGTGCAGAACAGCTCGGGACTGTAGGTGTCCAGCAGCTGCGCGGTCGGCACCAGGTCGTCGGCGCCGCGCGCCAGATACGGCCCGCCCTTGTTGAACAGCTCCGCGCCGGTGTTGCCGAACCCGGCCGCCGACAGCAGCGCCTGATCCAGATCCTTCTGCTGGGCGTTGATCGTGCGCGACGTGATCACCGCATTGTTGAGGAAGTCGAACAGGTCCGGCGACGCGTTCGCGTAGGTGTCACCCAGCGCCGCCAACCGCTGAATGTCCTTGCGCGCCTGCGGCATCTGCGGATTCACATCATCGAGCAACGCATTGGCGTTGGTCACCGACTGCCCGAACTTCTCCCCCAACCCGCTCAGCGACTGCGCCGCCGCGCTCAACGTCAAATTCAGCTTGACCGGATCCACCTTCTCCGCGATCGAGGTGATCGTC
>NZ_BAAGDE010000068.1:0-31510 GCF_054660795.1 Mycobacterium sp. MUNTM1 | reverse complement strand
GGCGGAGCGTCCGGAGCCGGTGGCGGCGGAGCGTCCGGGGCCGGTGGCGGCGGAGCGTCCGGGGCCGGGCCGGCGGCCGGCGCGTTGGGGTCGAAGCCCACCGCTTCCGGGTCCGCGTGCGCAGTCGCCGATGGGATGGTCACGAGCGTGCCCGTGACCGCGGCAAGAATGAGCGTCTTTCGGACGTTCTTCAAGTTTGTTCCTTTCGCGGTGCGCGCGCCAAAGCAAGCCCACGGGAGTGGGCTGAAGCTGTCTGGTTGATGCCTGCTTTGAAACGTGCCGTCTGGGTCAGGCACGGCAGCGGCGGGCCAAGTCTGCCCGGCGGGTGTTACCCACCGACCACGGTCGGGCTTTCGCCGTCCGTGGCGCCGCTCGCACGCGGGTCCGTGGATTCAATTATTTGATTACTTTTCCGTAACCCGTTGTGGGCTAACAGGGACCGTAGAAGACCCCGGCGCATTCGTCATCTTCGGAAATCGGATATCTCGTTTCGGTAACGGACGGATCACGCCGCGGCATCTCGTCCATTTGTGCAGGTCATCACGGCGTTTTCCGAATCGGCGCTCGGGCGGAATCGCCAAACAAATGGTGAGCCGAATCACCTGCGTTTTGTGAGCTGGCACACGTTATTTGCCGCGCTGCCCCCGATTGGCCAGTGCTTCAAGGGATCCGAATGTCCCGACCGCAAACCAGCGTAGAGTACCGCAAGTCGCGCGTGCCGCAGGGCGCCCCGCGCGGGCCGGCGGTCAAGGATACCGAATGAGATCGACTCCTACTGTGCGCCAGCACAATTCGATTGCTACGATCGGCGCACGACCGAGCATGCCGACTAGCGCGCCCGACGTATTGGCTTGCTCGACAACTGTTTTCACCAATCAAGTACGGCTGCAATAGTTTTCGAGCGACACTGACCAAAGCGAAGGCCCTCCCATCGGCACCGGACGCCTGGTGCCGGCCAACCGGGTGACACCATCCGACAGGGGCGTGCGATTTCAAAAGTCGATTTTGCTGAAATGCCTAGACCACTAGGGAAGGCCTGGACATGGCGTGCCCGCCAGAACCGCCAGAAGCAAAAGAGTGGTGCTCCAAATCGCCACTGCCACAACAGATCACGATGCCCAGCCAGGGAAATGTTCCGGATCGACGCCGCCCATGGCATACCGATATTACGCGGCGCTATTTGAGAAATATCGCAATAACGAATGTCGCCGTTACGGGGCGCGATCAATAGCGTCGAATTGCCGAACACGCAGAGCCCGCCGGCGCGATCGGCCGGGGGCTGCGCCGTCAGCCTCGCGACTGTGCCAGGGCGAGCAGGTCGCTCTCCGTGTTGACGTTGGCCAGGAAGCGCGATTCCGGCAGCACGATCTGCTGGGCGTCCGAGGCGTCGATCAGGGCACGCATGGAACGGGCGCCGCCGGCGACCAGGCCGTCGATCCGCCCGGCCAGATCGGTGCGGTACACCGCGGCCAGATAGTGGCTGCGGCCGTCCCACGGCAACACGATCTCGGCGTTGGTCTCGGTGGCCAGCTGCACCAGTTCGTCGATCAATTCCGCAGACAGCAACGGCATGTCGACGGCGCAGACAAAGGCATACCGGGCGCCCGCCTCCGCGGCCGCCCGCAGCCCGCGCCCGGTCGCCGGCAGCGGCCCCTGGCCGCGCACCTCGTCGCGGATGACCTGGGCCTGCACCGCGGGCAACGGTTGACCCGGCGCGGCCATCACGAAAACCGGCTCGCAGCGCTGCGCGAGGACCCCCGCAACGTATTCGAGGAGCGTGGCGGCGCCGCCGGGGCCGGGCAGGGTGGCCTTGTCGCGGCCCATGCGGCGTGATTCGCCGCCGGCCAGCACGATCCCCGCCAGCGGCCCGGCCTTTTTCTCCGTGTCGGGCATCTGGTCGCCCACGTCAGTCGACGGTCCAGGTGTCGCGCCCACGCAGCAGCGATTGCAGCGCGGCGGAGTCGAACGCCTTCGCCGACTGGGCCGCCTGCACCTGGGCGCGAGCGGCGTCGTCGTAGGTGGGCCGGCTGATGTTGCGGAAGATACCCAGCACGGTGTGATCGAGGTTCTGGTCCGACAACCGGGACAGGGCGAAGGCGTAGGCCGAGTTGTCGCTGTGCGCGTCGTGCACCACGATCTCGTCGACCGACACGTCGGCCGTCTTGGCCACCTCCAGGCCGAAGCCCGACTTCACCACGCAGTATTCGCCGTTGGCGCCGAACACAATTGGCTCGCCGTGGCGGACGTTGATGACCCGCTCCTCGGCGCCTTCCTTGCGCAGCGCATCGAACGAGCCGTCGTTGAAGATCGGGCAGTCCTGCAGGATCTCGACCACGGCGGCGCCCCGGTGGCCGGCGGCGGCGCGCAGCACCTCGGTCAGCCCGTTGCGGTCGGAGTCCAGCGCGCGGCCGACGAAGGTCGCCTCGGCGCCCAGCGCCAGCGACACCGGGTTGAACGGGTGGTCCAGCGATCCCATCGGGGTCGACTTGGTGACCTTGCCGACCTCCGAAGTCGGCGAGTACTGACCCTTGGTCAGACCGTAGATCCGGTTGTTGAACAGCAGGATGGTGATGTTGACGTTGCGGCGCAGCGCGTGGATCAGGTGGTTACCCCCGATCGACAACGCGTCCCCGTCACCCGTGACCACCCACACCGAGAGGTCCTCGCGGGCCAGCGCCAAACCGGTGGCGATGGCCGGTGCGCGGCCGTGGATCGAGTGGAAACCGTAGGTTTCGAGGTAGTACGGGAACCGGCTCGAGCACCCGATGCCGCTGATGAACACGATGTTCTCGCGGCGCAGCCCGAGGTCGGGCAGGAAGTTGCGGATGGTGTTCAGGATGACGTAGTCCCCGCAGCCCGGGCACCAGCGGACCTCTTGGTCACTGGTGAAGTCCTTGGACTTCTGCGGCTGGTCCGTGGTGGGGACCCCATCGTTTTTGGTCAACTTCGCGGTCACACCGAGGTCTTTGCCAGCCAGGTTGCCGATCACGTCAGTCACGAGCGCCGCTCCTCCTCATCGCTTCGCTCTGCATTGTCGCGGCGCAAGTCACGAGCACCGCTCCTCATCGCTTCGCTCTGCATTGTCGCCGGCCGGAACCACGGAGCTCATGCGCCGGCTCCAACCGTTGCTGCCGCCATCTTGGCGACCATCGTCTTGTCGTTCTCCACCTCGGCCAGCGTCCCGCCCAGCGCGGCGCGGATGACGCGGCCGATCTCGTCGGCCAGGAAGGCGACACCCTGCACCTTGCTGACCGATTGCACGTCCACCAGGTACTTGCCCCGGAGCAGGAACGCCAGCTGACCCAGGTTCATTTCCGGCGCCACCACCTGCGGGTAGCGCCGCAGCACCTCACCCAGGTTGGCCGGGAAGGGGTTGAGGTAGCGCAGGTGGGCGTGCGCCACCTTGATGCCCTTGCGCCGCGCGCGCCGGCAGGCCTCACCGATCGGGCCGTACGAGCTGCCCCAGCCGATCAGCAGCAGCTCGGCGTCGCCGGTCGGGTCGTCGACCTCCAGATCGGGCACCGAGATCCCGTCGATCTTGGCCTGACGCAGCCGGACCATCAGGTCGTGGTTGACCGGCTCGTAGGAGATGTTGCCCGAGCCGTTCGCCGCTTCCAGCCCGCCGATGCGGTGCTCGAGGCCCGGGGTGCCGGGCACGGCGAATTGCCGCGCCAGCGTCTCCGGGTCACGCGCGTAGGGCTGGAACGGCTCGTCCGGCTTGGCGAAGGTGTGCGTGATGCGCTGCAGCGTGCTGACGTCCGGAATGCGCCAGGGCTCCGAGCCATTGGCGATCGCGCCGTCGGACAAGACGATCACCGGGGTGTGGTAGGACACCGCGATGCGCGCCGCCTCCAGGGCGGTCTCGAAGCAGTCCGACGGTGAGCGCGGGGCCAGCACCGCGACGGGCGACTCGCCGTTGCGGCCGAAGAGCGCCTGCAACAGGTCGGCCTGCTCGGTCTTGGTGGGCAGCCCGGTCGAGGGCCCGCCGCGCTGCACGTCGACAACGAGCAGCGGCAGCTCGGTCATCACGGCCAGCCCGAGCGCCTCCGACTTGAGCGAGATGCCCGGACCGGAGGTCGTGGTGACGCCCAGCGCGCCTCCGTAGGAGGCGCCGATGGCCGCGCAGATGCCGCCGATCTCGTCCTCGGCCTGGAAGGTGATGACGTTGAAGTTCTTGTGCTTGGACAGCTCGTGCAGGATGTCGGAGGCCGGCGTGATCGGGTAGCTGCCGAGCAGGACCGGGATGTCCGCCAGCTGGCCGGCCGCCACGATGCCGTACGCCAGGGCGGTGTTGCCCGAGATCTGGCGGTATTCGCCCGACGGCAGGGTCGCCCGGGACACCTCGTAGGTGGTGCCGAAGGCCTCGGTGGTTTCGCCGTAGTTCCAGCCCGCCTTCAGTGCCAGCACGTTGGTCTCGGCGACCTCGGGCTTGCGGGCGAACTTCTCCCGGATGAATTTCTCGCTGGTTTCGATCGGCCGCCCGTACATCCACGAGAGCAGGCCCAGCGCGAACATGTTCTTGGCACGCTGGCCGTCCTTCTTCGTGGCGCCGATCGTCTCGACCGCCCCGAGCGTCAGCGTGGTCATCGCGACGGAATGCACCACGTAGTCCGACAACTCGTCGGTCTCGAGCGGGTTGGTGACGTAGCCGACCTTGGTCAGGTTGCGCTTGGTGAATTCGTCGGAGTTCGCGATCACCATTCCACCGCGGGGCAGGTCACCGATATTGGCTTTGAGCGCAGCGGGATTCATCGCGACGAGGACGTCGGGCCGGTCGCCGGCGGTCAGGATGTCGTAGTCGGCGATCTGAATCTGGAAGGACGAAACGCCGGGCAGGGTTCCTGCAGGGGCGCGGATCTCGGCGGGATAGTTGGGCTGGGTGGCCAGGTCGTTGCCGAAAAGCGCTGCCTCGGACGTGAAGCGGTCACCGGTGAGCTGCATGCCGTCGCCGGAGTCCCCCGCGAAGCGAATGACGACTTGTTCGAGACGCTGACGGGCAGATCCGTTGCGGGAAGCCCCATTCTGTGAGTCTGATCCGGCTCCACTGCCGTTCGGATCCACGTCTTTGCCCTCCACTTTGTTCACCGGACAGACACTGCGCGCAAACTAGATTACGCCCGTGAAAGTGACTTTCCGGCCGTCTCGGTTTGATGTCACTGGAAGTATCAATTATGGCACTGATTTCCGGTCGCCATCGCCCTCCCCGAACCGTCATCTCAGCCGCGTCGGCAGCCAAAAGACGACGTCAGAGCTGTGCTACTGATCAGTAGCACAGCAAACTGTGGCGTTGGTCACGTCAACGCACGTCGCGCGGGCAGCAAAGGGCGTTAGGCGGTCGGTAAGTGGCGCCGCCGGGAAATGGACGGGCTTAGGCGCTCTTGTCCCGACGCTCGGAACGGGAAGGCTTGCGCGGCACGATCGTCGGCAACACGTTGTCCTGGACGGTCTCCTTGGTCACCACGACCTTGGCGACGTCGTCGCGGCTCGGGATGTCATACATCACCGGCAGCAGCACCTCTTCCATGATGGCCCGCAGGCCGCGGGCGCCGGTGCCGCGGTGAATCGCCTGGTCGGCGATCGCTTCCAGGGCGTCGTCGGTGAACTCGAGCTCCACGTTGTCCATCTCGAAGAGCCGGGTGTACTGCTTGACCAGCGCGTTCTTTGGCTCGGAGAGGATCTTGACCAGCGATTCACGGTCCAAGTTGGTGACCGAGGCGACCACCGGAAGCCGGCCGATGAACTCGGGGATCAGGCCGAACTTGATCAGGTCCTCGGGCATCACTTCGGCGAAGTGATCGGTGGTGTCGATCTCGGCCTTGGAGCGCACCTCGGCCCCGAAGCCCAGGCCGCGCTTGCCGACGCGCTCGTAGATGATCTTCTCCAGGCCAGCGAAGGCCCCGGCGACGATGAACAGCACGTTGGTGGTGTCGATCTGGATGAACTCTTGGTGCGGGTGCTTGCGACCGCCCTGCGGGGGAACCGAGGCCTGGGTGCCTTCCAGGATCTTCAGCAGGGCCTGCTGGACGCCCTCTCCGGAGACGTCGCGGGTGATCGACGGGTTTTCGCTCTTGCGGGCGATCTTGTCGACCTCGTCGATGTAGATGATGCCGGTCTCGGCACGCTTGACGTCGTAGTCGGCGGCCTGGATCAACTTGAGCAAGATGTTCTCGACGTCCTCACCGACGTAACCGGCTTCGGTGAGGGCGGTGGCGTCGGCGATCGCGAACGGGACGTTGAGCATCTTGGCGAGCGTCTGGGCCAGGTAGGTCTTGCCGCACCCGGTCGGCCCGAGCATCAAGATGTTGGACTTGGTCAGCTCGACCGGCTCGTGCCGCGAGTCGCGGCCCTTTTCACCGGCCTGGATCCGCTTGTAGTGGTTGTAGACCGCGACGGCGAGCGTCCGCTTGGCGGTGTCCTGCCCGATGACGTATCCCTCGAGGAACTCCCGGATCTCGATCGGCTTGGGGAGTTCATCAAGCTTTACGTCGTCGGCGTCGGCGAGCTCCTCTTCGATGATCTCGTTGCACAGATCGATGCATTCATCGCAGATGTACACGCCGGGACCAGCAATGAGCTTCTTGACCTGCTTCTGGCTCTTCCCGCAGAACGAGCACTTCAGCAGGTCACCGCCGTCTCCGATGCGCGCCATGGTGCTGAGGGCCTACTTCCTGTTCGCCGTTGGTCTTGCCTGTCCCCGCATGTATTCACCGACGCTACCCGTTTGTTCGGGCCCGACGCGACCATAAGGGCCGAATCGCGTCGGTGGTATTCATGCATGTCCGTATGGATGAAACATATAGCCAGAGGGTGCCCGTCACTCGCGAAAGGCGCGCTTTGCGTGTCTTTGGCGTGTCGCGGTCGTGATGCGACCGAGGCTGGCTGCCCTCCGACCTTGCTTCGGTGTGGAGGTGCCAACCCAACGCCAACAATCACGCGAGGCCTGGGCGGACCCCCAAGAATTCACCCTACAGTGGCCACGTGGGTTTGGCGGGGGGCTTTGCATGGCCCGGCGGATCCGTGCTGCTCGACGGCGGCTTGGCCACCGAGCTCGAAGCGCGCGGCCATGACCTGTCCGACCCGTTGTGGTCGGCGAGGCTGCTCGCGGACGCCCCGCAGGCCATCGCCGCCGTGCACGCCGCCTACTTCCGCGCCGGTGCCACGATCGCGACGACGGCCAGCTACCAGGCGTCGTTCGAGGGGTTCGCCGCCCGCGGGTTCGACCGCGGGGAGACCGCCGGGCTGCTGCGCCGCAGCGTCGAGCTCGCCAAGGCGGCGCGGGACGAATCGGGCGGCGGCGGGCTGCTCGTCGCCGCCTCGGTCGGGCCGTACGGCGCGGCGCTGGCCGACGGATCGGAGTACCGCGGCCGCTACGGTCTGTCGGTCGCGGCCCTGACGCGATGGCATCGACCACGGCTGGAGACCCTCGCCGACGCCGGCGCGGACCTGCTGGCGTGCGAAACCGTGCCCGACGTCGACGAGGCGCAGGCGCTGGTCGAGCTGGTGCGCTCGGTCGGGAAGCCGGCCTGGCTGAGCTACACCATCGACGGCGACCGGACCCGCGCCGGGCAGCCACTGGCCGACGCGTTCGCGGTGGCGGCCGGCGTCGACGAGATCGTCGCGGTCGGGGTGAACTGCTGCGCGCCCGACGACGTGTTGCCCGCGATCGCGCACGCCGCGGCCGTCGGGAAGCCCGTCATCGTCTACCCGAACAGCGGTGAACGCTGGGACGCGTTGCGGCACAGGTGGATCGGGCCGTCGCGGTTCAGCACCGACCTGGCGGCCCAGTGGACCGCGGCCGGGGCCCGCATCGTCGGCGGCTGCTGCCGGGTCGGGCCCGCCGAGATCGCCGACCTTCGCCGAAACCGCTAGGCGGTCTGCGCCGAAAGCTTCCGGTACTCCAGCACGGTGTCGATGATCCCGTAGTCCTTGGCCTCGTCGGCGGTCAGGATCTTGTCCCGGTCGGTGTCCTTGCGGACCGTCGCGGCGTCCTTACCGGTGTGGCGGGCCAGCGTGGTCTCCATCAGCGTGCGCATCCGCTCGATCTCGGCGGCCTGGATCTCCAGATCGGAGAACTGCCCCTGGATCACGCCCTGCAACGAGGGCTGGTGGATGAGCACCCGGGCGTTGGGCAGCGCCATCCGCTTGCCCGGCGTCCCGGCGGCCAGCAACACCGCCGCCGCCGAGGCGGCCTGACCCAGGCACACCGTCTGGATGTCCGCGCGCACGTACTGCATGGTGTCGTAAATCGCCATCAGCGAGGTGAATCCGCCACCGGGCGAGTTGATGTACATGGTGATGTCACGGTCGGGGTCCAGCGACTCCAGCACCAGCAGCTGGGCCATGATGTCGTTCGCCGACGCGTCGTCGACCTGCACGCCGAGGAAGATGATGCGCTCCTCGAACAGCTTGTTGTACGGGTTGGACTCCTTGACACCGAAGCTGGAGTGCTCGATGAACGAGGGCAGGATGTAGCGCGCCTGGGGCTGGGTTTCGGGGTTCACTGGGCTTCTCCATTGCTGATGTGGGCGGCGCGGGTGATGATGTGGTCGACGAAGCCGTATTCCAGGGCCTCCTGCGCGGTGAACCAGCGGTCGCGATCGGAGTCCGCCTCGATGCGCTCGATCGACTGTCCGGTGAATTCGGCGTTGAGCCGGAACATTTCCTTCTTGATCACGTGGAACTGCTCGGCCTGGATGGCGATATCGGCCGCGCTTCCGGTCACCCCGCCGAGCGGCTGGTGCATCAGTATGCGGGCGTGCGGCAAGGCGTACCGCTTGCCCTTGGTCCCGGCGGCCAACAGGAACTCACCCATCGAGGCGGCCATCCCCATCGCGTAGGTGGCGATGTCACACGGCGCCAGCACCATGGTGTCGTAGATCGCCATTCCGGCGCTGATCGATCCGCCCGGCGAATTGATGTACAGCGAAATGTCCTTGGTGGCGTCCTCGGCGGCGAGCAGCAGAATCTGCGCGCACAGCCGATTGGCGATTTCGTCGCTCACCTCCGAACCCAGGAAGATGATGCGCTCGGACAGCAAGCGCTCATAGACCGAGTCCGTGAGGTTGAGACCCTGCGAGTTTGAACGCATGTCAGTCACGACTGGGTTACCTGCTTTCTCGAGATCCGTATTCACGACACTAACCAACCGAGCCCACTGTTTCGCGGCCACGCACCCCTGAAACGGGCACGTTCGCTCACAGCGTCATGGCGCGGTCACTTCCCGGCGTCGGCCTCATCGGGTTCGCCGGCGTCGCCCGAGTCCTCGTCGGCCTCGCCATCCGAATCGTCGGCCTTCTCCGCCTCGCCAGCCGGCTCGGCCGCGTCGGCCTCCGCGCGCTTGCCGAAGAATTCACTGGTGTCGATGGCGTTTCCGGCGGTATCGGTGACGGTCGCCGCCCGGATCACCTCCGCGATGGCCAGCGCCCGCCGCACATCGGCGAACATGGCCGGCAGCTGGTTGTTCTCCTGGAGGTAGGCCAGCAGCTGCTGGGGCTCGATGCCGTATTGCCGCGACGTCGCCACCAGGCGCTCGGTCAGGTCCTCCTGGCCGACCTGGACCTCCAGGTCGTCGGCCAGGGCGTCGAGCAGCAGCTGCCGCTTCACGTCCGTCTCGGCGGCGGTGCGCGTCTCGGTCTCGAACTCGTCGCGGGACTTGCCCTGCTGAGCCAGCACTTCCTCGAACTTGGACTCGTCGTGGTCGAGGCTGTGCAGAGCGTTGTGCAAGGCGCTGTCGACCTGGGCCTTGACGATGGCTTCCGGCAGCGGCACCTCCACCTGCTCGAGCAGCGTGTCGAGGGCGGCCTCGCGAATGTTCTCGGCCTGCTGGGCGCGCTTGGTGCGGCCGACCTGCTCGCGCAGGTTGGACTTCAGCTCCTCGATGGTGTCGAACTCGCTGGCCAGTTGCGCGAACTCGTCGTCGGGCTCGGGCAATTCACGTTCCTTGATCGACTTGACCGTGACGGTCACCTGGGCGTCCTTGCCCGCGTGTTCGCCGGTCGCCAGCTGCGCGGTGAACTCCTTGGGCTCGTCCACGGACAGACCGATCAGCGCCTCGTCCAGGCCCGCGATCAGCCGGCCCGAGCCGACCTCGTGGGACAGGCCCTGCGCCGCCGCGCCCGGGATCTCTTCACCGTCGATGGTGGCCGACAGGTCGATCGAGACGAAGTCTCCGTCGGCGACCGGCCGGTCCACCCCGGTCAGGGTGCCGAATCGAGCACGCAGCGACTGCAGTTCGGCGTCCACGTCCTCGTCGCTGACCTCGATCGGGTCCACCGAGACCTTGAGCGCGCCGGGGTCCGGCAAGGTCAGCTTGGGGCGGACGTCCACCTCGGCGGTGAAGGCCAGCTCCTCGCCGTACTCCTTCTTGGTGACCTCGATCTCGGGCTGGCCCAGCGGGTGCACCTCCGATTCGGCGACGGCCTGCCCGTACCGCGCGGGCAGCGCCTCGCTCACCACCTGGTCGAGCATCGCCTCGCGGCCGAAGCGCGCCTCCAGCAACTTCGCCGGCGCCTTGCCCGGCCGGAAGCCGGGCAGTCGCACCTGCCGGGCCAGCTCCTTGTAGGCACGCTGGAAGTCGGGCTCGAGTTCCGAGAAAGGGACCTCCACGTTGATGCGCACCCGGGTGGGGCTCAACTGCTCGACGGTGCTCTTCACGGGTGTGCTCCTCAGTGCTCGTTCTGTGCTCGTTGTTGGCGGTCGGTGGGTCGTGCGCATGGCACGGGGCCGGTCGTGCTGGTCGGGGTGACAGGATTTGAACCTGCGGCCTTCCGCTCCCAAAGCGGATGCGCTACCAAGCTGCGCTACACCCCGCGCTGACCTCGATGATCCTAAGGCCCCTGAAACACCGGGTTGGCCACGGGCTTCGCAGCGACGTCGCAGACCTCACGGAGCGATCACAAAACCGAGTCGATTAGATTTGATCTTCGTCGCCAGCTACAGTCACGCTCGACTAAATACATGCGGGCGTAGCTCAATGGTAGAGCCCTAGTCTTCCAAACTAGCTACGCGGGTTCGATTCCCGTCGCCCGCTCGGGCTAACTATCTGCTCGATGAAAGGCGCCATGAGCGACCTGCAGACCGACGCGTCAATCCACGGGTCATGCGCCTCGGACTTTGCCGGAGTTCGCGCCGCGTTCGACCGCAATTTCACGCTGGGCAGTGAAGTCGGTGCCGCCGTCGCGGTGTGGGTCGACGGATCGCTGGTCGTCAACCTGTGGGGTGGCTGGGCCGACGCGGCCCGCACCCGGCCCTGGCGGCAGAACACCCTCACCACCGTGTTGTCCGGCACCAAGGGCCTGTCGGCCACCTGCGTGCACCAACTCGCCGACCGCGGCGAGCTGGACCTGCAGGCCCCGGTCGCGCACTACTGGCCGGAGTTCGCCCAGGCGGGCAAACAAGACATCACGCTGGCGATGGTGATGAGCCACCGATCGGGGGTGATCGGCCCGCGCACCCGGATGCGGTGGGAGCAGGTCGCCGACTGGGACTACGTCTGCGAACAGCTGGCCGCCGCCGAGCCGTGGTGGGAGCCGGGCACCGCGCAGGGCTACCACATGACGACCTTCGGTTTCATCATGGGCGAGGTGTTCCGCCGGGTGACGGGCCGGACCATCGGCCAATACCTGCGCACCGAGATCGCCGAACCGTTCGGCGCCGACGTCCACATCGGGTTGCCGCTGCGCGAGCAGCACCGCTGCGCCGAGCGGGTCAACAAGCCGCACGCCCGCGACCTGCTGGCCGACGCGAACGCCCCCGGCTACCCCACCAGCCTGGCCGAGCACCCCAAGGCGGGGCTGTCCATTTCGATGGGGTTCGCCCCCGACGACGAACTCGGCTCGCACGACCTGAACCTGTGGCGCGAACTCGAGTTTCCCGGCACCAACGGGCAGGTCTCGGCGCTGGGATTGGCGACGTTCTACAACGCGCTCGCCCAGGAGAAGGTGCTCAGCCGCGAGCACATGGACCTGGTGCGGGTCTGCCAGGGCGGGCTGGACACCGACCTGGTGCTGGGCCCGCGGGTCGCCGACCACGGCTGGGGCCTGGGCTACATGCTCAACCAGCGCTGCGTCAACGGGCCCAACCCGCGGATCTTCGGCCACGGCGGGCTGGGCGGCTCGTTCGGGTTCGTCGATCTGGAGCACCGCATCGGCTACGCGTATGTGGCCAATCACTTCGACCCCACCAAGGCGAACGCCGACCCGCGCAGCCTGGTGCTGTCGAACGAGGTCTACTCCGTGCTGGGAGTCATCCAGCGCTGAAACGCAAACGCGCCCGGCCGGATACCGGCAGGGCGCGTTTGGGTTGCGTGACGCAGCGGATCAGGGGTGCCAGCCCGGAGGCGGCGGCGGTCCCCACGGGCCGGGATGCGGAGGAGGCGGCGGCCCCCACGGACCAGGACCGCCAGGGCCCCCGGGGCCCCAACCCTCACGGTGCCAGTCATGGCAGCCGTTCCAGTCCCAGTTGTCGCCCCAGCCCGGGTCCCAGTACTCACCCGGACACCACTGCGGGAAGGGCCCGGGGTGAGCCTGCGCCTCGGTTGCGACGCCCAAGCCCGCCAAACCCAGCCCGCCGATTGCGAGAGCCGTTGCGGCCAAACGTGGAAGAGTTTTCACGAGAACACTCTTACCCGCATCGATCCTTTGGCTAAACAATAGCCGCCAGTGTTTCGAGCTGAGAGTTTCCTGCCAATCCGCATGCCACTCCCCCGGGCTGGGCTCTGCGCGGGGCCCCGCGGGCTCAGTTCTGGCAGGTCGGGCACCAGAAGACGTTCCGCCCCTCCAGCACCGTCGTGCGGATCGGGTCACCGGATACCCGGCAGGGCTCGCCGGCCCGCCGGTAGACGTAGGTGCGGGGTCGATCGGGCCGGTACGACGGCGCGCCATGGTCGTGTTCGGGTCGCACCACGATGATCTTCCCGCGACGCAATCCGACCTTCATCAGCGCGACCAGATCGGTCCAGGCCGCCTCGAACTCGTCCTCGCCGACGTCGCGGCCGGGCCGGAACGGGTCGATCCGGTGCCGGAAAAGCAGCTCGCTGCGGTAGACGTTGCCCACGCCGGCCATCACCGTCTGATCCATCAGCAGCGCGCCAATTGGCCTGCGGGACTTGGCAATCCGCTTCCACGCCCACGACGGATCGGCGTCGCTGCGCAGCGGGTCGGGGCCCAGCCTGGCCAGCACATCGCTGACCTGGCCCTCGTCGATGACCTCGCACACGGTCGGGCCGCGCAGGTCGGTGCCGTAGCCGGCGCCGATCATGCGCATCCGCACCTGCCCGGTCGCCTCGGGAAACAGGCCGTCGGCGGGACGTTCCCATTCGGTGAAGGCGCCGTACAGGCCCAGGTGCACGTGCACGATCGGGCCGCCGGCGTAGTGGTGGAACAAGTGTTTGCCCCATGCGCTGGTGCGCTGCAACACCCGGCCGTGGACCATCGCGGCCGAATCAGCGAAGCGGCCCTGCGGGCTGGACACCGCGACGGGGGCGCCGGCGTAGCGGCGTTGGTGCAGCCGGGCCAGCCGGTGCAGGGTATGCCCTTCGGGCACGCGCAGACCTTTCCGGCGTCAGCC
The DNA here is from genome assembly GCF_054660795.1 of Mycobacterium sp. MUNTM1. Taxonomy (NCBI): domain Bacteria; kingdom Bacillati; phylum Actinomycetota; class Actinomycetes; order Mycobacteriales; family Mycobacteriaceae; genus Mycobacterium; species Mycobacterium sp. MUNTM1. The sequence continues at coordinate 17,944 of NZ_BAAGDE010000068.1, read as the reverse complement.
CGCCGCGCCGGGTACCGGCGGGGCGTGGTGGGTGCGTTCGTATTCGGCGAGTATGTCGATACGCCGTTGGTGGCGTTCGGCTTTCGACCACGGCGTGGTCAAGAAGGCGTCGACGATGGCCAGGGCCTCGGCCACCGTGTGCATCCGACCGCCGATGCCGATCAGTTGGGCGTTGTTGTGCTCACGGGCCAGCGACGCCGTTTCGACGCTCCAGGCCAGCGCGCAGCGGGCGCCGGGCACCTTGTTGGCGGCGATCTGCTCGCCGTTGCCCGACCCGCCGAGCACGATGCCCAGGCTGTCCGGGTCGGCCACCGTGCGCGTCGCCGCCGCGATGCAGAAGGCCGGGTAATCGTCTTCGGCGTCGTAGCTGAAGGCGCCGCAATCGATCGGCTCGTGCCCGGATTTCTCGAGGTGCTCGATGATCTGCTGCTTGAGCTCGAATCCGGCGTGGTCAGAGCCGAGGTAGACGCGCATGACCGCAATCCTTACACAGCGACCCGCCGGGCCGGCGGCGGCGATCGCAGTGGATCGCCGCCCAACCGGTCTAGTCGAATTCGGGCTTCTCGGTGCGGCTGCGCTTGAGCTCGAAGAAGTGCGGGTAGGACGCGAAGGTGACCGAGGCGTCCCACAGCTTGCCCGCTTCCTCACCGCGCGGAATCTTGGACAGCACCGGTCCGAAGAACGCCACATCGTTGACGTGGATGGTCGGCGTGCCGACGTCGTCGCCCACCGGGTCCATGCCGGCATGGTGGCTCTTGCGCAGCGCCGCGTCGTACTCCTCGCTGTTCGCGGCCTCCGCCAACTCGGCCGGCAGGCCGACGTCGTCGAGCGCCAGCTTGATCACGTCATCCAGATCTTTGTTGCCCTCGTTGTGGATCCGGGTCCCCATCGCGGTGTACAGCGGCGCGAGCACCTCGGCGCCGTGGGCCTGCTCGGCGGCGATCGCAACCCGCACCGGGCCGAACGCCTTCACCATCCGTTCGCGGTATTCCTCGGGCAGACCCTCGCGGTTCTCGTTGAGCACCGCCAGGCTCATCACGTGGAAGTTCACGTCGATGTCGCGGACCTTTTCCACCTCGAGGATCCAGCGCGAGGTGATCCAGGCCCACGGACACAGCGGATCGAACCAGAAATCGGCCTTGTTCTTCGCGGCGGCGGTGTCAGGCATGGCGGATCCTCTCGTGAAGTTGAAAGTCTGATCTGCACAACCGTAGGCCTCTGCATCCTGTTCCCGGTTTGCCCGACCCGTAAGTTGGACACGTGGCACTCCCGAATCTCACCCGCGAACAAGCCGTCGAGCGCGCCTCGCTGATCACCGTCGCCAGCTATCAGATCGACCTCGACGTCACCGACGGCTCCGGCGCTCCCGGCGAACGGACCTTCCGCTCGATCACCACGGTGGTGTTCGACGCGCTGGCCGGCGCCGACTCGGTCATCGACATCGCCGCCGACACCATCCGCGGCGCCACGCTCAACGGGCGGGATCTGGACGTGTCCGGGTACGACGAGTCGACCGGTATCCCCCTGCGCGGGCTGGCCGACCGCAACGTCGTCGTGGTCGACGCGGACTGCCTGTACTCCAACACCGGTGAGGGTCTGCATCGGTTCGTCGACCCGGTCGACAACGAGACCTACCTGTACTCTCAGTTCGAAACCGCCGACGCTAAGCGCATGTTCGCCTGCTTCGACCAGCCCGACATGAAGGCGACGTTCGACGTGCGGGTGACCGCGCCCGCGCACTGGAAGGTGATCTCCAACGGCGCGACGGTGTCGGTGAACGACGGCCTGCACACCTTCGCCACCACGCCGCGGATGAGTACGTACCTGGTCGCGTTGATCGCCGGCCCGTACGCCGAGTGGAACGACTCCTACGCCGACGAGCATGGCGAGATCCCGCTGGGCATCTTCTGCCGGTCCTCGCTGGCCAAACACATGGACGCCGACCGGCTGTTCACCCAGACCAAGCAGGGTTTCGGCTTCTACCACAAGAACTTTGGCCTGCCCTACGCGTTCGGGAAGTACGACCAGCTGTTCGTCCCCGAATTCAACGCCGGCGCAATGGAAAACGCGGGCGCGGTGACGTTCCTCGAGGACTACGTGTTTCGCAGCAAGGTCACCCGGGCGTCCTATGAGCGGCGCGCCGAGACCGTGCTGCACGAGATGGCGCACATGTGGTTCGGCGACCTGGTCACCATGGCCTGGTGGGACGACCTGTGGCTGAACGAGTCGTTCGCGACCTTCGCGTCGGTGCTATGCCAAAGCGAGGCAACCGAATTCACCGAGGCATGGACGACGTTCGCGACGGTCGAGAAGTCGTGGGCCTACCGCCAGGATCAGTTGCCGTCCACGCATCCGATCGCCGCCGACATCCCCGACCTGGCCGCCGTCGAGGTGAACTTCGATGGCATCACCTACGCCAAGGGCGCCTCGGTGCTCAAGCAGTTGGTCGCCTACGTCGGGCTGGAACACTTCCTGGCCGGGCTGCGCGACTACTTCCGCGCCCACGCCTTCGGCAATGCCACGTTCGACGATCTGGTCGCCGCGCTGGAGCAGGCGTCCGGGCGTGACCTGTCCGACTGGGGTCAGCAGTGGCTGAAGACGACCGGGCTCAACACGTTGCGCCCGGAGTTCGACGTCGACGCCGACGGCAAGTTCACCCGGTTCGCGGTGACCCAGAGCGGCGCCGCCCCGGGCGCCGGCGAGACCCGGGTGCACCGACTGGCGGTCGGAATCTACGACGACAGCGATTCCAGCGGGGCCGGGAAGCTGGTGCGGGTGCACCGCGAGGAACTCGACGTCGAGGGTCCTGTCACGGAAGTCCCTGCGCTGGTTGGTGTTTCGCGGGGCAAGCTGGTGCTGGTCAACGACGACGACCTGACGTACTGCTCGTTGCGGCTGGACGCCGAGTCGCTGCGCACCGCGCTGGAGCGCATCGCCGACATCGCCGAGCCGCTGCCGCGGTCGCTGGTCTGGTCGGCCGCCTGGGAGATGACGCGCGAGGCCGAACTGCGAGCCCGCGACTTCGTGGCGCTGGTGACGGGCGGCGTGCACGCCGAATCCGAGGTCGGGGTGGCGCAGCGGCTGCTGCTGCAGGCCCAGACCGCGCTGACGTCATACGCCGAGCCGGGTTGGGCGCGCGAGCACGGCTGGCCGCAGTTCGCCGACCGGCTGCTGGAGCTGGCGCGCGGCGCGCAGCCGGGCTCGGATCACCAGCTGGCGTTCGTCAACACGCTGTGCTCGTCGGTACTGTCGGCCGGCCATCTCGAAACGCTGGCGGACCTGCTGGACCGCGAGCCCGCCGAGTTGGGGCTGGCCGGCCTCGAAGTCGACACGGACCTGCGGTGGCGGATTGTGACCGCGCTGGCCACCGCCGGCAGTGTCGACGCCGACGGGACCGCGACGCCGTTCATCGATGCCGAGATCCAGCGCGACCCGACCGCCGCCGGCAAGCGGCACGGCGCCCAGGCCGCGACGGCGCGACCGCAACTGGAGGTCAAGGAGGCGGCCTGGACAACGGTCGTGGAGGACGACACCCTGGCCAACATCACCGCCCGCTCGATCATCGCGGGCATCGCCCCGGCCGGGCAGGCCGAGTTGCTGAAGCCGTTCACCGCGCGCTATTTCGAAGCGGTCTCCGGGGTTTGGGCGCGCCGGTCCAGCGAGGTGGCCCAGACGGTGGTGATCGGCCTGTACCCGCACTGGGACATCAGCGAGGACGGCGTCGCGGCCGCCGACAGGTTCCTGTCCGACCCGGAGGTGCCGGCGGCGTTGCGCCGCCTGGTGCTCGAGGGCCAGGCCGGCGTGAAGCGATCGTTGCGCGCGCGCCGATTCGACGCCGGCGAGGGCTGAGCCCGACGGGTCAGGCGCGCGAAATCCCGGCGCTCAGCACGCGGATCGCGCTGACCAGGCCGTCGACCAGGTCGCCCCGCTCGAACGCCGAGGACGCGGCGGCCACACCCAACGGTGCGGCCGACTCGGCGCCGCGGCCGCGAACCTGCGTGCCGTAGACCACCTCGATGACCTTCTGGTCGGGTGAGACGGCCAGCAGCACCGCGTTGTCCGGCGTCGGCACGTCGGCAAGGATTTCGCGAGCCCGCGCGGCGGTGTCGTTGCCCAGGTCGCCCAGGTAGATCGCGAAACGCGTCTTGGACGCCCGGGAGCCGAACTTCAGCGCATCGTCGATGGCGACCAGGTCTTTGGTCGAGAACGGGAAATGCACCGACAGTTCCCCGGGCTCGGTGACACCGGAGATCCGTCCGCTGGTGGTGATGACCGAGCCGGGCGGCAGCTCGGTGGGTTCCCTCGTCGCTACCTCACCACGTGCCACTGGCGCCACCTCCGACTGAGAATTCCGACGTGCCGTGCCCGCCGTGGGCGTGGCCGACATCCTCGCCGGTGGCGGCCCACAGGATCGGCGGATGCGTCCATTCCTCGCCCAACTTGTAGGCCGCTGGGTGCGGTCCCTTGCGGGACCAGATCAGCACCGACAGCACAACCACCAGCAACAGCGGGATTCCGACGATGAACAGATGGACATGCATAGGACTCACGACGCAAACCGTATCCCACGAGGCCAACAACCGGCGCGACCGGACACCAGATTGGTGATCAGGCCGCGCCCTCGCCGAGATACCGGGCCCAGGCCGGATCCAGTTCCTTGACCGTCGACAGCAGCCGCCAGTGCTGCCCGGTGGGCGGCAGCGGCGGGCGGCGCAGCGCCCACCCGAGCTCGCTGAGCAGCTTGTCGCCCTTGCGGTGGTTACAGGTCGAGCAGCACGCGACGCAGTTCTCCCAGGAATGGTCGCCGCCGCGGCTGCGGGGAAGCACATGGTCGACGGTGTCCGCCTTCGCCCCGCAGTAGGCGCAGCAAAACCGGTCGCGGTGCATCAGCGCGGCGCGGGTCATCGGGACGCGCGCCCGGTACGGCACGCGGACGTAGGACCGCAGCTGGATCACCGAGGGCACCACGATCGATCTGGTCGCCGAGTGGATGACGGGGCCGGCCGGATCGTGGTGCACCACGTCGGCCTTTCCGCAGATCACCATCACGATCGCGCGGCGCATCGGCAGCGCCGTCAGCGGCTCGTAGGTGGAATTGAGCAGCAGCACCCGCCGGCGACTCCAGATGGACGAGCCCTCGGGGCGTGCGGGCGGATGGATCTCAACACTATGCAGCGACGACGCGGTTGCGGGTCCGGTTAACCCTGCCGCGGCTACCTGACTGCGGTGGCTGCGGCGTTTCTTGCCCTGCGCCATAGATCCTCCGCGAACAGTCCACCATGATTCGCCGCCAATCGCACCCCTATTGCAGGTGAACGCCGTGTCGATCCGATGAACACCAGGCATGGCGCCGGGCCGCCTCCGCTTGGCATCGCGAGGATGCACCACAATGGACGGCGATGGATCAGGTAGCAGAGTCCTTCTACGACGCGGTCGGCGGCGCCGAGACTTTTCACGCGATCGTCGCACGCTTTTACGCCCAGGTTCCCGAAGACGAGATCCTGCGTGAGCTGTATCCGCTGGACGACCTCGAGGGCGCCGAGGAACGCCTGCGGATGTTCCTCGAACAGTACTGGGGCGGCCCGCGCACCTACTCCGACCGGCGCGGACACCCCCGGCTGCGGATGCGTCACGTGCCGTTCCGGATCACTCCCCTGGCGCGTGACGCGTGGCTGCGGTGCATGCACACGGCCGTCGCGTCCATCGATTCGCAGACGCTTGACGACGAGCACCGCCGCGAGCTGCTCAACTACCTGGAAATGGCTGCCGACTCACTGGTCAACTCGCCCTTCTAGATAACCCGCAACCGAACGGAGCGCTATGAGCCCCGCAGCATGGTGGTCGAACGCGGTCTTTTACCAGGTCTATCCACGATCGTTCGCCGACAGCAACGGCGACGGCGTCGGCGACATCGACGGAATCGTCGCCCATCTGGATCATCTGGAGCGGCTGGGTGTGGACGCGATCTGGCTCAGCCCGGTCACCGTCTCGCCGATGGCCGACCACGGCTACGACGTCGCTGACCCGCGCGACATCGACCCGCTGTTCGGCGGCATGCCGGCGATCGACCGGCTGATCGCGGCGGCACACCAGCGGGGCATCAAGATCACCATGGACGTGGTGCCCAACCACACCAGCTCCGCGCACCCCTGGTTCCAGGCCGCGCTGGCCGCCGGTCCCGGCACCGACGCCCGGGAGCGCTACCACTTCCGCGACGGCAAGGGGCCCGACGGGGCGCTGCCGCCGAACAACTGGACGTCGGTCTTCGGCGGCTCGGCCTGGACGCGGGTGGTCGAGCCCGACGGCAATCCCGGCCAGTACTACCTGCACCTCTTCGACACCGAGCAGCCGGACCTGAACTGGGAGAACCCCGAGGTGTTCGAGGACTTCGCGACATCGCTGCGGTTCTGGCTGGACCGCGGCGTGGACGGCTTCCGCATCGACGTCGCGCACGGGATGGCCAAGCCGCCCGGCCTCCCCGACGCCAAGGACGACGTCAAGGTGTTGAGCCACACCGACGACGACCCGCGGTTCAACAACGCGGGCGTGCACGACATCCACCGCAAGATCCGCAAGGTCGTCGACGAGTATCCCGGGGCGGTGACCATCGGCGAGGTGTGGGTGATGGACAACCTGCTCTGGGCCGAGTACCTGCGGTCCGACGAACTGCATCTCGGGTTCAATTTCCGGCTGACCAAGATCGACTTCGACGCCGGCGAAATCCGTGACGCCATCGAGAACTCGCTTGCGGCCACCGCGATCTACGACGCCGTCCCGACCTGGACCCTGTCCAACCACGACGTGGACCGCGAGGTCACCCGCTACGGTGGCGGCGACGCCGGGCTGCGCAGGGCCCGGGCCATGGCGATGGCGATGCTCGCCCTGCCGGGCACCGTGTTCATCTACAACGGCGAGGAGCTCGGGCTGTCCGACGTGCTGGACCTGCCCGAGGAGGTGTTGCAGGACCCGACCTGGGAACGGTCCGGGCACACCGAGCGGGGCCGGGACAAGTGCCGGGTGCCGCTGCCGTGGTCGGGTGAGGAGCCCCCGTTCGGGTTCTCGTCCTCACCCGACACCTGGTTACCGATGCCGAAGGACTGGGCGGCGCTGACCGTCGAGAAGCAGAGCGACGACCCCGATTCCACCCTGTCGTTCTTCCGGCGGGCACTCGAATTGCGCAAGCGGCGTGTGGAATTCGATGGCGACACGATCGAGTGGCTGGACGCGTCGGACGACGTGGTGATCTTCCGGCGCCCCGGTGGGCTGATCTGCGCGCTCAACAGCGGCGAATCGCCGGTGCCGCTGCCGGCGGGCGAGCTGATCCTGGCCAGCGCGCCGCTGCTGGAGGGCAAACTGCCACCGGATTCGGCGGCCTGGCTGGCGTAGCCGGTTCGGGTCGCGCCGCCCCGGTCACGGTGAGCGTTTCGCGGCGGACTGCTCTATATGTTGTGCATGGCTTCCTACGAGTGGACAGTGATCGGTGCCGGACCCGCGGGCATCGCCGCGGTGGGAAGGCTGCTGGATCACGGAGTCGCGGCGGAACGGATCGCCTGGATCGATCCGGCCTTCGCTGCCGGCGACATCGGCCAGAAATGGCGGTCGGTCTCGAGCAACACCCACGTCGCGCTCTTTCTCGAATACTTCAACGGCTCCAAGGCATTTCGCTTCGCCGAGGCACCACCCATGCCGCTCAAGGAGATCGATCCGCAAGAGACGTGTGCGCTCGGCCTGGTCGCCGAACCCCTGGTGTGGATCACCGAGCAGCTGCGTGAGCAGGTCGACGCCCTCACGACCACCGCCGGCGCCCTGTTCTTGGAGAACAGGCGGTGGCGGATCCAGACGGGGCAGCGCGACATCCTCTCCACGAACGTGATCCTGGCCGTCGGCGCGGATCCCAAAAAACTCTGCCACCCCGGCCTCGACGAGATTCCGGTTCAGGTCGCCCTGGACCCCGAGAAGCTCGCCGCAGAACCGCTCGAGGGCGCGACGGTCGCCGTGTTCGGCTCGTCGCACTCGTCGATGATCGTGCTGCCGAACCTGCTGCGCCATCCCGTCAAACGCATCGTCAATTTCTATCAAAGCCCGCTGAAATACGCTGTCTACCTGGAAGATTGGATCCTATTCGACGACACGGGGCTCAAGGGCCGGGCGGCCGTCTGGGCGCGGGAGAACATCGACGGGGTGCTTCCCGACCGCCTGGAGAGGTGCTGGGTGTCGAGCCCGGAATTCGCCGAGAAATTGGCGCAGTGCGACCGCGTCGTCTACACCGTCGGCTTCGAACGCCGGAAGTTGCCCGAAACCCCGCAGTGGGGGCAGTTGGACTACAACCGCAGCAACGGCATCCTGGCGCCCGGCCTGTTCGGGGTCGGCATCGCGTTCCCCCAGTACGCCGAAGACCCGTACGGGTACGGGCAGTATCGCGTGGGCCTGAAGAAGTTCATGGACCATCTGGACGCCGTGCTGCCGCTGTGGCTGCGCTACGGCCCGTGATCCGCGCGACCGAACCCGGCCGGCGATCGCTTTAAACTCAGCCTGATCCGTTCGCCGAAATCGCTCCCGCCCGGCCGCGTCAGCCCAGCAGCAGCGCGGGATCGCCGCGGCGGCGATACACCGAACCGAACCGGGCATCCAGACGCAACCACGTCGGCAGTATCCGGACGCGGATCAATTCGTCGGCGTCGACCGCATCGGGTGACTGGGGCAGAAAACCCATCGCGGTCAACGCGAAAACGCAGCGCATGGGCAGGCCGACCTGCACGTCGGGCGCGCTGACCTGAATGACCTCCTGGTCCAGCAGCGACACCGGCGGGCCATGAGAACTGCTGTGCTCCTTGGCAAGCTGCGCACCGCGCTGCGCGAGGTCGAGCATCACCCGGGCCGGGATGTCCTCGAGGTGAGTGAAGCCCGATTCCGGCGGCAACGCACCCCGCCACGCCGAATCCATCGCGAAGCCGGGATCGACGTACCCCGTTTCATCCATCGCGGACAGGCCGCGCGCCAGCGCGTCCGCGCCCACCGACAGGTCGCCGGGCCGCACCTCCCCGACCACCACCCTGCTGGCCAGGACGTCGAAACCCGTTGCGACCCAAGCCGTCAGCAACCCGGGGGATCGAGTCCGGAATCGGATGATCGCGGCGTCGTCGAGCCGCAGCGCGCGATCGACGAACGCGGCCAGATCCGTGCGGTGGGCGTCCCGGGATTCGGCGCCCAGCCATAGTCCTCGGTCGGCTACCTGATCCACCGTTGCAGATACTCCCGATGTTGTGGCGAGAGGCGCACCAGCCGCTCCTCTTCGATGTGGACGGCGGCCAGTTGCGACTCGGCGATGACGGCGGGCTTCGACTCCGGATCCGCGTTGACCGAGCGCACCTCGTAGCCCAGCGTGAAGTCGACAGCCCGCAGCCGCTTGGTCCACATGGTCACCTGCAGCGGTGAATCCACCAGCCGCAGCTGACCTTTGTAGGTCACCTTGACCTCGGCGATGAGCAGCCCGATGGTCAAGATGTCGACCTCGAACGCCTCACGCAGGAACTGGACGCGCGCCTCCTCCAGGATCGTGACCATGGTGGCGTGGTTGACGTGCTGGTACATGTCGATGTCCGACCAGCGCACTGGCACGGGCGCGACGAAGCCGACGCTCAACTTGATGATCCTCTTCCACTGGTACGGGTCATGCGACGGATTTGGCGCGCGGCGACGGACAGCGTAGCGAGGTCCTTGTCCCCGCTTTCCTGGATCTCGATGAGCGTGCGGCGGGCCCGCTCGACCCTGGAGGCGCTCAGGTGTTCCCACTCGGCGATCTTCTCTTCGCCACTTTCATCCGGCTCGCCCACGGCGAGCACATCGAAGCACAGCGACCGCAGCGAAGCATAGATATCGTCACGAATCGCCAAGCGCGCCAAGGAGTGCCAGCGGTCCCGGCGGGGCAGTTCGGATACCGCCGTCAAGAGCCCGTCGGTGCCGAGCCGGTCCATGAGCGCGAAGTAGGTGTCGGCGACCTCGGCGGCGTCGATGTCGTTGATGTCACCGATGTCGATGATGTCGAGCAGGCTGAAGCGGTACAGCCCGGCCGCCACCGAATAGGCGAGGTCTTCGGGCGCGCCCTGGGAGGTGAATTCCGCGGCTTCCTTCTCCACGATGGCCTTGTCGTCGCCGCGCAGCCACTCGGACATGCGCGGCGTCAGCGCCTGGACCTTGGCGGCGAACCGGTTGATCTCGGCGCCGACCGCCAGCGGCTGCGGACGGTAATTGAGCAGCCAGCGCCCGGCGCGGTCGATCAGCCGCCGGGTGTCCAGCGTGAGCCGATCCGACAGTGCGACCGGCAGATTCGCCGCGCGGATGCGCCGCCAGGTCTCGCCGACCCCGAAGATGGCGTCGGTGGCGACGTAGGTGCGCACCGCGTCGACCGACCCGACGCCGACGTCCTCGACGATCCGGAAGGCGTAGCTGATACCGGCCGCGTCCACCAGGTCGTTGATCAGCATGGTGGTGACGATCTCGCGGCGCAGCTGATGGGTGCGGATCTCCGGAGTGAACCGTTCCCGCAACGGTTTCGGGAAGTACAGGGGCAGCCGGGAGGCGAACACGTCCTGTTCGGTCAACTCGGTCTCGAGCATCTCCTCCTTGAGCCCCAGCTTCACGTGCGCCATCAGGGTGCACATCTCCGGTGAGGTGAGCCCGATGCCGGCCTCGGCGCGGCGCGCGATCTCCTTCTCCGACGGCAGCGCTTCCAGTTCGCGGTGGATGCCGCGCTCGTCGACCAGGTACTGAATCAGCCTGGCGTGCACCGGCAGCAGGCTCGCCGCGTTCGCCCGGCTGGTGCCGATCAGGTCGTTCTGGTCGTCGTTGTCGGTGAGCACCAGCTGCGCGACCTCGTCGGTCATCGACTCCAGCAGCGGTTTGCGCTCCTCCGGCTTGACCTTGCCTGCGGTCACCAGCGAGTCGATCAGGATCTTGATGTTGACCTCGTGGTCCGAACAGTCCACACCGGCCGAATTGTCCATCGCGTCGGTGTTGATCCGCCCACCCGCCAAATCGAACTCGACGCGGCCCAGCGCGGTCACCCCGAGGTTGCCGCCCTCGCCGATCACCTTGGCGCGCACCTGGCTTCCGTTGACCCGGACCGGATCGTTGGCGCGGTCGCCGACGTCGGCGTCGGATTCGGACTCCGCCTTGATGTAGGTGCCGATGCCGCCGTTGAACAGCAGGTCCACCGGCGCCTGCAGGATCGCCTTGATCAGGTTGGGCGGCGTCATCTCGTCGACGTCGCCCTCGATGCCCAGCGCGTCGCGAACCTGCGGGCTGATCGGAATCGCCTTGTGCTCACGGCTGTACACGCCGCCGCCCTCGCTGATCAACGAGGTGTCGTAGTCCTCCCAGCTGGACCTCGGCAGGTCGAACATCCGTTGGCGTTCGTCCCACGAACGCGCGGCGTCGGGGTCGGGGTCCAGGAAGATGTGCCGGTGGTCGAAGGCGGCGAGCAGCCGGATGTGCTTGCTCAGCAACATGCCGTTGCCGAAGACGTCGCCGCTCATGTCGCCGATGCCGACCACGGTGAAGTCCTCGGTCTGCGTGTCGATGTCCATCTCCCGGAAGTGCCGTTTGACGGCCTCCCATGCGCCCTTGGCGGTGATGCCCATGGCCTTGTGGTCGTAGCCGACCGACCCGCCGGACGCGAAGGCGTCGCCCAGCCAGAATCCGTAGGACTTCGCGACGTCGTTGGCGATGTCGGAGAAGGTGGCGGTGCCCTTGTCCGCCGCTACCACCAGGTACGCGTCGTCGCCGTCGCGCCGGACGACTTCGGGTGGCGCGCTGACCTTTCCGGTCGCATGGTCGACGTTGTCGGTGACGTCGAGCAGGCCGGAGATGAACAGCTGATAACAGGCGACGCCCTCGGCGCGGCTGGCTTCGCGGTCGGCGGCCGCATCGCCGGTGGGCAGCGGCGGCCGCTTGAGGACGAACCCGCCCTTGGCGCCCACCGGCACGATAACGGCGTTCTTGACCGCCTGCGCCTTGACCAAACCCAGGATCTCGGTGCGGAAGTCGTCCCGACGGTCCGACCAGCGCAGGCCGCCGCGGGCCACCGGGCCGAACCGCAGGTGCACGCCCTCGACCCGGGGCGAGTAGACGAAGATCTCGTATTTGGGGCGCGGCAGCGGCAACTCGTCGACCAGCTGGGCGTCCAGCTTGATCGCCAACACGTTGCGGGCGCGGGCCGAACCCTCGCTCGTGACAAAGTAATTGGTCCGCAGCGTGGCCTGCACCAGCGAGGCGAAGGCACGCAGGATGCGGTCGGTGTCCAGACTCACCAGCGCGTCGATGTCGGCGGCGACCGCTCCGGCCGCGGCCTGCGCATCGCGGCTCGCCGAGGAATCGGGGTCGGGGTCGAACAGCGCCTCGAAGAGCGCGACGAGTGATCGTGCGGTCGACGGATGCTCGTTGAGCACCGATTCGATGTAGGACTGACTGTAGGGAAAGTTGGCCTGCCGCAAGTACTTTGCGTAGGCCCGCAACAGCACGACCTGCTGCCATCGAAGGCCCGCGCGCATCACCAGCTCGTTGAACCGGTCGATCTCGAGGCGGCCCTGCCAGATCGCGGTGACCGCGTCCGCGAACCGCTCGGCCATCGCGTCGCGCTCGTCCTGCGTCGAGGCCAGCCGGATGGTCGGATGGGGTGAGATCTTGAACTGATAGATCCACACCGGCAGCCCGTCGGGCCGGGTGACGGTGAACGGGCGCTCCTCGAGCACCACCACGCCCATGCTCTGCAGCATGGGCAGCAGCTGGCTCAGCGAGGCGGAGCGTCCGCCCATGAACCAGGTCAGCTGAGCGGACCCGTCCTCGGCCTCGATGAACACCAGCTTGACCGAGTTGTCTTGCAGCTCATTGATGATGGCGATGTGGTCGATCGCATCGGCCGGGGCGACGGCCTGCTTGTAGACCTCGGGGAAGGCGGCGGCGTAGTACTCGGCGTCGACGTGGCCCACGGCGCCGTCCGCGGCCGCGGCGACGAGCCGGTCGGCCCAGGTGCGCGCGGCCTCGCTCAGCAGCGCCTGAATGCGGACCCGGTTGCCTTCGGACACATCGACCGGCGCCCCGTCGGCGCCATCGGACGGCAGGCGGACCATGAAATGCATTAGCGCCCAAGGCGATTCGCTGACGCGAGCGGTGAATTCCAAACGGGTGCCGCCGAATTCGTGAACCAGGATGTCCTCGATCTGCAGCCGCACCGCCGTCGTGTAGCGGTCGCGGGGCAGATACACCAGGCAGGAAACGAAGTACTGCAGCCGGTCGGCGCGCAGGAACAGCAACGCGTTTCGCCGCGGTCCCAGGTCCACCACCGCTTTGGCCATCGCCAGGAGTCGTTCGGCGCTGAGCGTGAACAGCTCCGAGCGCGGCACGGTCTGGATGACGTCGAGCAGCAGCTGGCCGGGGTGGATCGGGTCACTGTCGGCCATCGCCAGCGCCTCGCGGACCCGGCGCGAAATCGTCGGGATTTCCAGGACGTCGGCGTTCATGGCGGCCACCGTGAACAACCCGACGAAGCGGTGCTCGATCACGGTGCCGTCCACGTATTCGCGGACCGCGATGGCGTACGGGTAGGCGCCGTAGCGCAGATAGCTGCCCACCACGGATTGGGCGAGCACCAGCAATCTGTCGTCGTCGGTCAACCGGGGGCGCGAACCGGTGCGGGTCCGCAGGACGCCGAGCCCGGGTGTCCCGTCGCCGGAGACCTGGCCGTCGTGTACATGGCAGCGCTGATAGCCGAGCAGCAAGAAATTGCCGTTGCCCAGCCAGCGCAGCAGCGCCGCGACGTCGTCGCGGTCCGGCGCGGAGAAGTGGTCGTCGGCGTTGGCTTCGACCCGTGCGGCCAGATCGTTGAGCGTGGCGATCAAATCCGACGCGTCACTGGCGACCTGTTGCACGTCGGCCAGCACCTTGGGCAGCAGCCGTTCGACTTCGGTGAGCCCCTTGCTGTCCACCGACGGCAGCAGCTGCACGTGGATCCACGCCTCGCCGGCGTATTGCGATGCGCCTTCGGCTTTGGCCTCGACGCGCTGCAGGTCGCCGCCGGGGCTGCGCTGCACCTCGAAGACCGGCGTCATGATGGCCGTGTACGGGACGCCGAGCCGGTGCAGCAGCACGGTGACCGAATCCATCAGCATGCCGCCGTGATCGGTGACGACCTGCAGGGCGGGCCCAAAGCCGGCGGGGTCGTCGGCCGGGTACACCGCGACACGGCTTTCGCCGTCGGGGCGGTGCAGGCCGAGGCGATAGTGCGCGCTGAGCATGGCCGGGGTCACGATCGCCGCCGGCAGGGTCAGGTCGATGGGCCTGGTTGCCGCTCCGCCCGGCTCGTCGCTGTGCGGGCCGCGATAGCTCTCTATGTAGGCCTTCGAAATCCACTCAGGGATGTCCTGCTGCCGGGTGAAGGTCGTCCACGGCTCGAGATCTTGTCTGGCTCCGGGATCGATCGTCATGCCGATAGCTCCCAACTGGCGACGGTTGTCAATGCGCTCGGTCGCCCCGTTCCGTGGCGGTCCGGGGCAGAGCTGACACTAGTCGCGCGTTAGCTTGCGGTGGGTCACTCTGTGCGGCCGTGCCGCTTCGGCACCGAGGCGTTCGATCTTGTTCTCCTCGTATGCACCGAAGTTGCCCTCGAACCAGAACCACTTGGCCTCGTTGTCGTCGTCGCCCTCCCACGCCAGGATGTGCGTGCAGGTGCGGTCCAGGAACCACCGGTCGTGCGAGATCACCACCGCGCAGCCGGGGAACTGCTCGAGGGCGTTCTCCAACGAACTGAGCGTCTCGACGTCGAGGTCGTTGGTGGGCTCGTCGAGCAGGATGAGGTTTCCGCCCTGCTTGAGCGTCAGCGCGAGGTTGAGCCTGTTGCGCTCGCCGCCGGAGAGCACGCCGGCCGGCTTCTGCTGGTCCGGTCCCTTGAACCCGAACGCGGACACGTAGGCCCGCGACGGGACCTCGGTCTGGCCGACGACGATGTGGTCCAGCCCGTCGGAGACGACCTCCCACACGTTCTTTTTGGGATCGATTCCGGCGCGGGTTTGGTCGACGTAGCTGAGCTTGACGGTCTCGCCGACCTTGACCGTGCCGCTGTCCGGCTGCTCGAGTCCGACGATGGTCTTGAACAGCGTGGTCTTACCGACCCCGTTGGGGCCGATGACGCCGACGATGCCGTTGCGCGGCAGGGTGAACGACAGATCCTTGATCAGGGTGCGGCCGTCGTAGCCCTTGTCCAGATGGTCGACCTCGACCACCACGTTGCCCAGCCGCGGGCCGACCGGGATCTGGATCTCCTCGAAGTCGAGCTTGCGCGTCTTCTCGGCCTCGGCGGCCATCTCCTCGTAGCGCTGCAGCCGCGCCTTGCCCTTGGCCTGGCGCGCCTTGGCGCCGGAGCGCACCCACGCCAGCTCCTCGGCCAGCCGCTTCTGCAGCTTGGCGTCCTTGCGGCCCTGCACCGCGATCCGCTCGGCCTTCTTCTCCAGGTACGTCGAGTAGTTGCCCTCGTACGGATAGGCGCGGCCGCGGTCCAGTTCCAGGATCCATTCGGCGACGTTGTCCAGGAAGTACCGGTCGTGGGTGACCGCCAGGATCGCGCCCGCGTAGGACGCGAGGTGCTGCTCGAGCCACTGCACACTCTCGGCGTCCAGGTGGTTGGTGGGCTCGTCGAGCAGCAGCAGGTCGGGCTTGGACAGCAGCAGCTTGCACAGCGCGACGCGGCGCCGTTCACCACCGGACAGGTTGGTCACCGGCTCGTCGGGCGGTGGGCAGCGCAGCGCGTCCATCGCCTGTTCCAGCTGCGAGTCGAGGTCCCACGCGTCGGCGTGGTCCAGCTCCTCCTGGAGTCGGCCCATCTCCTCCATCAACTCATCGGAGTAGTCGGTGGCCATCAACTCGGCGACCTCGTTGAAACGGTCGAGCTTGACCTTGATGTCGCCGAGGCCTTCTTCGACGTTGCCGCGAACGGTCTTCTCCTCGTTCAGCGGGGGCTCCTGCAGCAGGATGCCGACGGTCGCGTCGTTGGCCAAGAAGGCATCACCGTTGTTCGGCTTGTCCAGGCCCGCCATGATCCGCAAGACGCTCGACTTGCCGGCGCCGTTGGGGCCGACGACACCGATCTTGGCGCCTGGATAGAAGCTCAACGTGACGTCGTCCAGGATCACCTTGTCGCCGTGCGCCTTGCGGACCTTTTTCATCGTGTAGATGAACTCAGCCATGCCGCGGTTATGCCTTTCTGATTTGCGAAGTGATCTCGCGGACCATCCTAGGCATCGCCCGGCAGCGGCAGCCCCGCCGCTAAGCGGTCAGCGGCAGCGGGCCTGTGTCAGCCGACTCGACGCCAACGGCATCAGCGTCCTCACCAGCGGCGTCGGACGCATCCGCCGGCGGTGTGGCGGCATCGGGGGCCGCCGGACCGGTGTAGCCCGGGCGCTCGATGCGCACAATCGCACGGGACACGTCGGGCCCGACAGAGGTGGCGCGCATCTCCAGCGACGACCGGCGGTTGCCGTCGCGGTCCTCGTACTCGCTGGTGTACACGTGACCCACGACGATCACCGGCGCCCCCTTGCCCAGCGCGGCACCCACGCCGGTGACCAGCTTGCCCCAGCAATTGACGTTGATGAACAGCGAATTGCCGGGCTCCCAGCCGCCGTCAGCAGTGCGGCGACGGGAATTGCTGGCGACGCGGAACTTGATGACCTCCTGGTTGCCGACCTGTCGACGTTCGAGGTTGTTGACGATGTGACCGACCACGGTAAGCGGGGTTTCGAACATGGGTTGATCCCTTCTCGATTGCATTGGCTATGGCTGCCAGTAGGCGCGGTGCCACCGACGATCGCCGTAGCGACCGACGCGGAATCGGCCGTCGCTGTGCAAGAAACCGGGACTGTGGATCAGTCGGGATCGGCGGGGGCCTGGCCGGCACGCTTGGGCGTCTCGCCCTGCGCCAGCTGCGCCAGCATCGCGTTGTAGGCGACCAGCTCGGCGTCGTCGTCACGGTCCGCGGCCCGGTCCAGCCGCGTGGCGGTGCGGCGATCGCTGCGCGCCCACTGGATCAGCAGCGCGAGCATCACGATCACCAGCGGGAACTCCCCCGCCGACCAGGCGATGCCCCCACCCAGGTGCTGATCGCCCAGCAGATCGGTGTGCCAGCTCAGCCCGAGGGAGCGGTAGTAGTCGGCGCCGAGCACCTTCTTGGTGCCCATCAGCACCACCCCGAAGAAGGCGTGCAGCGGCAGCGACGCGAACACCACGGCCACCTTGGCCAGCGGTGGTATCGGTCGCGGCGTCGGGTCCACCCCGATCACCACCCAATAGAACAGGTAGCCGCTCAGCAGAAAGTGCAGGTTCATCGCCAGATGCCCGGCGTGGCTGCTCGCGGTGGTGTCGAAGAGGTTCGACAGGTAGAGCCCGTAGAACCCGGCGACGAACAGCACGGTGGCCACCACCGGGTTGGTGAGGAATCGGGAGACGCGGCTGTGCAGCGCGGCCAGCAGCCACTCCCGCATGCCCGGCGGGTCGTCGCGGCCGGCCGCCGGCAGGGCCCGCAATGCCAGGGTGACCGGGGCGCCGAGCACCAGCAGGATCGGGATCAGCATCGACAGGCACATGTGCACGACCATGTGCATGCTGAACATCGCCGGCATGTAGCGCCCGACGCCCGAGGACGTCACGAACAGCAACACCAGGCAGCCGAGCAGCCAGGAAACGGTTCGGCCCAGCGGCCACGAGTCGCCGCGACGGCGCAGCCGCACCAGGGCCGCCACATACAGCGCGGCGAAGACGAGGGCGGCGGAGCCGAAGATCAGGTCGAAGCGCCAGTCGAACAGGATGCGCGCCACGGTGGGCGGCCCGTCGAAGTCGTAACCGATCTCGGCTTCGGGGACCCACGGCAGCCGGGCCGGGGGTGGGGGCGGCGGGGTGC
>NZ_BAAGDE010000067.1:0-31871 GCF_054660795.1 Mycobacterium sp. MUNTM1 | reverse complement strand
CGCCCCCCCCCCCCCCGCCCGCCCCCCCCCCCCCCCCCGCCGCCCGCCCCCCCCCCCCCCGGGCCCCCCCCCCCCCCCCCCCCCCGGGGCGGGCCCCCCCCCGCCCCCCCCGCCCCGGCGCCACGCCGGGCCCGCGTCCGGGCCCGATGCCCAAGCCCCGCGCCCCGCGCGTCGGCAACAACCCCTTCTCGTCGGCGCAACCCGTCGACCGGCCCATCCCGCGTCCGCAGGCGCCCCGCCCCGGAGCGCCCCGCCCGGGCGCCCCGCGTCCCGGCGGTGCCTCGCCGGGCAACATGCCGCCCCGGCCCGCCGGCGCCGGTGGGCCCGGTCGTCCGGCCCGGCCCGGCGCTCCGCGTCCCGGCGGCGGCCGTCCCGGCGGTCCCGGCGGCCGTGACGGAGGCGGCGGCAACTACCGCGGCGGCGGTGGCGGCGGAGTCGGCGCCCCGCCCGGGGGTGGCGGCGGTTTCCGCGGCCGTCCCGGTGGCGGTGGCGGTGGCCGTCCCGGCCAGCGCGGCGGTGCGGCCGGCGCGTTCGGCCGTCCCGGTGGTGCGCCGCGACGCGGCCGCAAGTCGAAGCGGGCGAAACGCGCCGAATACGAGAACATGCAGGCCCCCGTTGTCGGTGGCGTGCGGTTGCCGCACGGCAACGGCGAGACGATCCGGCTGGCCCGCGGTGCGTCGCTGAGCGACTTCGCCGACAAGATCAACGCCAACCCGGCGTCGCTGGTGCAGGCGCTGTTCAACCTCGGCGAGATGGTCACCGCCACCCAGTCGGTCGGCGACGAGACGCTCGAGCTGCTGGGCAGCGAGATGAACTACGTCGTCCAGGTCGTCAGCCCCGAGGACGAGGACCGCGAGCTGCTGGAGTCCTTCGACCTGACCTACGGCGAGGACGAGGGCGGCGAGGAAGACCTGCAGACCAGGCCGCCGGTGGTGACCGTGATGGGTCACGTCGACCACGGTAAAACCCGGCTGCTGGACACCATCCGGAACGCCAGCGTCCGCGAGGCCGAGGCGGGCGGCATCACCCAGCACATCGGTGCCTACCAGGTGACCGTCGAACACGACGGGGAAGAACGGCCGATCACCTTCATCGACACCCCGGGTCACGAGGCGTTCACCGCCATGCGTGCCCGCGGTGCCAAGGCCACCGACATCGCGATCTTGGTGGTCGCCGCCGACGACGGCGTCATGCCGCAGACGGTGGAGGCGATCAACCACGCCCAGGCCGCCGACGTGCCGATTGTGGTGGCGGTCAACAAGATTGACGTCGAAGGCGCCGATCCGGCCAAGATCCGCGGCCAGCTCACCGAATACGGTTTGGTGGCAGAGGATTTCGGTGGCGACACCATGTTCGTCGACATCTCCGCCAAGCAGGGCACCAACATCGAGCAGCTGCTCGAGGCGGTGCTGCTGACCGCTGACGCGGCCCTGGACCTGCGGGCCAACCCCGACATGGAGGCCCAGGGTGTGGCGATCGAGGCGCACCTGGACCGCGGTCGCGGGCCGGTGGCCACGGTCCTGGTGCAGCGCGGCACGCTGCGCGTCGGCGACTCGGTGGTGGCCGGCGACGCCTACGGCCGGGTTCGCCGCATGGTCGACGAGCACGGCGAGGACGTCGAGGAGGCGCTGCCGTCGCGGCCGGTGCAGGTCATCGGTTTCACCTCGGTGCCCGGCGCCGGCGACAACCTGCTGGTCGTCGACGAGGACCGCATCGCCCGCCAGATCGCCGACAAGCGCAGCGCGCGCAAGCGCAACGCGCTGGCGGCGCGTTCCCGCAAGCGGATCAGCCTGGAGGACCTGGACTCGGCGCTGAAGGAAACCAGCCAGCTGAACCTGATCCTCAAGGGCGACAACGCCGGTACGGTCGAGGCCCTGGAAGAGGCCCTGATGGGCATCCAGATCGACGACGAGGTGGCGCTGCGCGTCATCGACCGCGGTGTCGGTGGCATCACCGAGACCAACGTCAACCTGGCGTCGGCCTCGGATGCGGTGATCATCGGCTTCAACGTGCGCGCCGAGGGCAAGGCCACCGAGCTGGCCAACCGCGAGGGTGTGGAGATCCGCTACTACTCGGTGATCTACCAGGCGATCGACGAGATCGAGAAGGCCCTGCGCGGCATGCTCAAGCCGATCTACGAGGAGAACCAGCTGGGTCGCGCCGAGATCCGGGCGATCTTCCGGTCCTCCAAGGTCGGCATCATCGCCGGCTGCATGATCAGCAGCGGCATCGTGCGGCGCAACGCCAAGGCGCGGTTGCTGCGGGACAACATCGTGGTCACCGACAACCTCTCGATCACCTCGCTGCGACGGGAGAAGGACGACGTGACCGAGGTCCGCGAGGGCTTCGAGTGCGGTATGACGCTGGGGTATTCCGACCTCAAGGAAGGCGACATCATCGAGTCCTACGAGTTGGTCCAGAAGGAACGCACCTGATGGCCGACCCGGCCCGGGCGCGCCGTCTGGCCAAGCGGATCAACACCATCGTCGCCTCGGCGATCGAGTTCGAGATCAAGGATCCCGGGCTCGAAGGCGTCACCATCGTCGACGCGAAGGTGACCGCCGATCTGCACGATGCGACGGTGTTCTACACGGTGATGGGACGCACGCTGGACGACGAGCCGGATTATGGGGCCGCCGCGGCCGCCCTGGAACGGGCCAAGGGCGCGCTGCGCACCATGGTCGGGGCCGGCACCGGCGTGCGTTTCACGCCCACGCTGACGTTCACGCGCGACACCACGTCGGACAACGTGCAGCGGATGGACGAGTTGCTGGCCCGGGCGCGCGCCGCGGACGCTGATCTGGCGCGGGTTCGTTCGGGCGCCAAGCCGGCTGGGGAGGCCGATCCATACCGGGATAGCGGATCGGGCGCGGAGCCCGGCCTGGACGGGAGCACCGGTGACGACGACCAACACGAATACTGAGTTGGACGGCCCCAGGGTGGGGACGCGCGTCGACGCGGCGGGTGCGGCCGATCTGCTGTCGAACGCCGGCACCGTCGCGGTGATCGCGCACGTGCACCCCGACGCCGACACCATCGGCGCCGGGCTGGCGCTGGGGCTGGTGCTGGACAAGTGCGGCAAGCGGGTCGAGGTCAGTTTCGCCGAGCCGGCGGGGCTGCCCGAGTCGCTGGCGTCGCTGCCCGGCTGCCGACTGCTGGTCAGCCCGGACGCGATGCGCCGCGACGTCGATCTGGTTGTCACCGTTGATGTTCCGAGCGTCAAACGGCTGGGCGCGTTGAGCGACTTGGCCGTCGAGGCCGACGAGGTGCTGGTCATCGACCACCACGCCTCCAACGACGTGTTCGGCACCGCCAATTTCGTTGACGTGTCGGCCGATTCGACCACGATGATGGTCGCCGACATCCTGGACGCGTGGGGCAAGCCCATCGATCCCGATGTCGCGCACTGCATTTACGCGGGCCTGACGACCGACACCGGCTCGTTCCGCTGGGCCAGCGCGCGCGCCCTGCGGCTGGCGGCCCGGCTGGTCGACGGTGGCGTGGACAACGCGGCGATCAGCCGCACGCTGCTGGACAGCCACCCGTTCGGCTGGCTGCCGCTGCTGTCGCGGGTGCTGGCCTCGGCGCAGCTGCTGCCGGACGCCGCGGGCGGCCGGGGGCTGGTGTATGCCGTTGTCAGCAACCAGGATTGGATCAGTTCACGGCCCGAAGAAGTCGAGAGCATCGTGGACATCGTGCGGACCACGCAGCAGGCCGAGGTGGCCGCGGTGTTCAAGGAGATCGCGCCGCAGCAGTGGTCGGTGTCGATGCGGGCCAAGGCCGCAGTGGACCTGGCGTCGGTCGCGTCCGGGTTCGGCGGCGGCGGGCACCGGCTCGCTGCCGGCTACTCGACCACCGGGACCATCGATGACGCGGTGGCCTCGCTGCGCGTCGCGCTGGACTAGAACGGCGCTGGACTAGAACGCCCAGCTTCCCGAGCGCTGCACCACGAATCCGTGGTCGCCGCTGGTGGTGTCCAGGCAGGCGACGAGGTTGTCGGCCCCCACCGCGCAGGTGACGTTGAGATAGGTCAACTTCTGGCCCGATCCCAGCGCTTTGCCGCCGGCCGGCAGCGGGGGCGCGTTGCCGTCGCATCCGCCGTAGGACATCCGGCTCAACTGATAGCCCGGGCCCTTGAAGTCCACCGACCCCACCACGCAGTCGCCGGGCCGCGGGCGGCCGCCGGGGAAGGGCACGTCGTCCATCCCCAGCATGTCGCCCTTGCACTTGATGTCCTGCGACGGCTGCGGCACCGGCGGCGGCCCGCCGTAGAAGTCGCAGACCAGAGCGGGACCGGCGGAGAAACTGACCCGCGGCGGGCTACCCGGCGCGCCCGCGCCCTGATAGCCGTCGGCCGGGACGGCGGTGAAGGCGTCCAGGTTGGGAAAACCCGGCGGCGGCAGCGCGCCCGCGTGCGGCGCGGACGCCGCGATCGCCGAGGCGGCCGCCAGCGTCAGGCCGCCGAGCATCCGCAGGACGACTCCGGCGACCGCGTTCATCAGCTGATCGTATGGTGTGGTCCGGATCGACGGGAATGGGCAGGTGCAGATCCCGGTCAGCGCACCTGCGAGCGGCCGCGTTGCAGCACCGCCTCCCGGTTGGCGGCGATGTCGTCGCCGCTGGTCCGAAACTGTCGGGCGGCCGTCGCCTCCTGCCACAGCCCCGCGCTGGTCTGCGCGTCGTCGATGCGGTGATAGGACGCCAGCAGCGCGCGCACCGCGTCCTGGTTGTTCCCGACGATCGAGGCCGCCACCGCCCGCGCGGCGCCCAGCAGCTGGTCGTGCGGCACCACCTCGGTCACCAGGCCGGCGCGCAGCGCGTCGGCGGCGGACAGGTAATCCCCGGTCATGCTCATCCGCCGGGCCAGCCCGACCCCCACCTTCTGCGGCAACCGCACGCTCAGGCCCCAGGTGGGCAGCAGGCCCACCCGGGCGTGCGTGTCGGCGAACCGGGCGTTCTCCGAGGCGATCAGGATGTCGCAGTACAGCGCCAGCTCCAGCCCGCCGGTCACCGCGGCGCCGTTGATCGCGCCGATCACCGGCTTGGTCAGCGCCGGCCACCGCGGCGAGATGTCCGGGAGCGCCGTCGAGCCGCCCAGCTCCTTGAGGTCCAGCCCCGCGCAGAACACCGGGTCGGCGCCGGTGACGATGACGACGTCGACGTCGTCGTCGGTTTCGGCGTCGGCCAGCGCGCCGAAGAAGCGGTCCCGCAACGCCGAGGACAGCGCGTTGCGCGACTGGGGTCGGTTGAGGGTCAGGGTGCGCACTCGCTCGTCGGTGTCGATCAGCAGGATCTCGTCGGTCATGAGATCACCGTAGCCAGCCCGCCGACGCGAGCAGAGGCGGTACCGCGCGGCGGCGCTTATCGTTGTGCTCATGTGCCGAAACATCACCGAACTGCGTGGCCTGCAGCCCGCGGCCACCGCCGAGGAGATCGCCGCGGCCGCCCGGCAGTATGTGCGTAAGGTCAGCGGCATCACCCACCCCGCCCGTCTTCCTGAGGCCAGCGTCTCCGCGTTCGAGGCGGCGGTTGCCGAGGTCACCGAGACGACGACGCGGTTGCTGGGGCAGCTGCCGCCGCGGCGCCAGCCACCCAAGACGGTCCCGCCGCTGCGGCGGCCCGAGGTGATCGCGCGGATGGCGGGTGTGAAATGACCGTCACCACAACGATGCCCGCGCTCAAGGAGTGGAGCGCGGCGGTACACGCCCTGCTGGACGGCCGCCAGCGGGTGCTGCTGCGCAAGGGCGGCATCGGGGAGAAGCGGTTCGAACTGGCCGCGCGGGAATTCCTGTTGTTCCCGACGGTCGCCCACAGCCACGCCGAGCGGGTGCGCGCCGAGCATCAGGACCTGCTGGCACCCGCGGCCGCCGACAGCACCGACGACGAGCTGGTGATCCGGGCCGCCGCGAAAGTCGTTGCGGCGGTGCCGGTTGAGCGCCCGGATGGCCTTCCGGCCATCGAGGACCTGCACATCTGGACGCCGGAGTCGGTGCGCGCCGACCGGCTCGACTTTCGTCCCAGGCACAAGCTGGCCGTGCTGGTGGTGTCGGTGATCCCGCTGGTCGAGCCGGTGCGCATGGACCGGACTCCGGAGTACGGCGGGTGCAAGAGCTGGGTCGAGCTGCCGGTGCAGGCGCCGTGGGCGACGCCGGTGCACGACGACACGGCGCTAGCCGCCGTCGCCGCCCGGGTCCGCGCCGCCGTTGGCTGACGGCTCGGCCGGCCCGACCGGCAACAGCAGCCGGGAGCGCCCGTAGCGCACGGTGTGGGTGACCTGCGTCGGCTGCCGGCCGGTCAGCACGGGTTCGCCGGAGCCGAGGTTGTGCGCGTAGCGCGGGGACCAGCTGCCGGCGATCAGTACCCGGATGCGCGAGCCGGGCCGGAAGCGGTGGGCAATGCCGTCGAGGTCGAGCCGAACGACCTTCTCCGACTTGGGTTTTGCCGCGGCATGCAGCCGACGGTACGCCTCGCTGACGTTGCGCGACCGCCCCTTGCCGTCGACCTCGCTCACCCGCACGAACAGGTCGGCGTGCGGACCGTCCGCGCCGTGTGCGAGCTCGACGACCGGGCTGCCGTAGACGTACACGTCCTCGGTAAGGGTGGCGCTGGTGAACGCCAGCACATCGGCACGCGACGCCAGCCGGCTGTCGTCGCGGTAGCCGCCGTTGGCGGACAGCAACGGGCCGCCGGTCGTCGGCGTCGGGTTGGCCGGGTCATGCCGAAAGGTGGCTGGGGCCAACCCCTTCAGGGTCGGCGCGGTCTCGCCCAGGTAGCCGCCGGGCCGCAGGTACAGGGCGCGTTCCGTGGTGGCCGGCGGCCAGTCGGGCAGGTTGCGCCAGCCGCCGCCCGCGCCGCCGCCGGTGACGTAGACCCGGACCCGGCTGGGCCGGCGCGACCTGGTCGCATCGCCCAGATGGGTGCCCAGCCAATCCA
This sequence comes from Mycobacterium sp. MUNTM1, assembly GCF_054660795.1. Taxonomy (NCBI): domain Bacteria; kingdom Bacillati; phylum Actinomycetota; class Actinomycetes; order Mycobacteriales; family Mycobacteriaceae; genus Mycobacterium; species Mycobacterium sp. MUNTM1. Next base: position 24,938 of record NZ_BAAGDE010000067.1, on the reverse strand, counting down.
GTGCCTCCCGGGCGCAGGTGGAGAACCCGGTGGTGAGCAGCTGGGTGTGCGTCCAGGGGCCGACGGTGAGCGCGACGTCGGCGCCGCGGCCACGCAGGTGCGCGTACTGCTGCAGCGTCTGCCTGATGAAGATGTCCTGCCAGCCGCCCACCAACAGCACCGGCACCTGCACGCGGTCCAGTGCGTCGTTGCACCGCAACGCATTCCAGAACGGGTCGTCGGGTTCGCTGTGCTCGACCCAGGATTCGAACCAGGGGGCGCCCGCACCGAGCAGGCTGCGCGCGGCGTCACCCAGCGGCACCGCGGCCGCCGCCCGCGCCACCCTGCGCCGTGTCTGCAGCTGGCGCAGCGCGGCGCGAATACGCACCGGGTCCTCTTGGTGCGCCACCATGTCGCTCCAGCCAAGAAAGTCATTGACCGCGAATGAGCCGGTGCCCCAGGTTGATTCGTTGAAATCGTGCGGGCCCACCATGATGACGGCAGTGGCCAGTTCCGGCGGTGGATCCTGCAGCAGCGCCCACTGGGTGAACCCCAGGTAGGACATGCCGATGGTGGCGAAGCGGCCGGTGAACCACGCCTGCTCGCGCAGCCAGGCGACGGTGTCGGCGCCGTCGGCGACCTCGTTGGCCATCGGCTCGAACTCCCCGCCCGATCCGAACGTGCCGCGCACGCTCTGCAGCACCACGTGGTAGCCGCGCGACGCGTACAGCGCGCCGAAGATCAGGGTGAACGGGAATCCGCGCCCGTAGGGCCCGCGGACCAGCAGGGTGCCCAGAGTCGACGCGGTGGCCGGCGCGTAGTGATCGGCCACCAGCTGCACCCCGTCGCGCATCGGCACAGCGACGCGCTCCACGGTGTAGTCGGTAATCGCCGGCGGCAGGCCGAGCAGCCGGCCGGCGGCCTTGCCGCCCAGGTGTCGCAGGGCGTGCAGCGTGGGCTGCGCGGGTTGGATCGAGGTCGTACTCACGGTCCTCACATTAAGGCCCGCTCGACCGGCGTCGACTCAACCCGGGGAGAAATCAGAACTTGTAATACGGCGCGAGGTCGTTGGCGCGCTGCAGATTGGTCTGCATGCAGTCGACCTCGGGGTTGGAGTAGACAGTCGAGTAGTACAGCGCCTGCTGCAGGACGCCGTAGCTGGTCTTGAACGCGACCATGCACGAGTAGAACCAGTAGCTGTTGTGGTACGTCGGCTTGAGCACCCAGTACTGCGCGGCGCGGTGACCCGCGATCGTCGTCTCGACCGCGTCGGCGGGCAGTGACTGCTCGTAGGTGCGCCAGATGATCGGCTCGACGGCCACCTGATAGTTGCCGGCGTCGAAGTGGCAGCGCAGCCCGTCTTCGTGTTCGGGCGGTGTGAAGCCCAAGCCGAGCCCCTGGATGACGTCGAACGGGATGTCCTCGCACGCGTCGAAGGGGCGCGGGTCGGTGGTCGCCACGATCGGGCTCTTCATGGTGGTTTCCATCGGCTGGGCGGTCGACCTCAGCTCGACGGACCGGTCGCCGCCATCCGGCGCGGCCGGCGAGGTCAACAAGCCCGCCGTGCCGCCGATGGCCGCTGTGAGCAGCGCACCGAGCGCCCCCATCAGACGAACATTGGCGAACACGACACCCCCCTGACGCCTCAGCGGTCCTTTCGGGGGAGTGTACAAGTCCCGCGCGCGGCGTCACAGGCAAACCTGAACTTGTTCTAACTCACCCGCTCGCGGCCCGAAATGACGCCCGCGAACGGGGCTTGCCCGCTGCGGGTCGTTAGGGTGGTTAATCGTGGCTGGGCATTCAGCGGGGCACGAACCGACCAACGGTGGGCAACCGACGCTGTGGGCGGTGTCCGACCTGCACACCGGTCACCTCGGCAACAAGCCCGTCACCGAATCGCTGCACCCCTCCTCGCCGGATGACTGGCTGATCGTCGCCGGTGACGTCGCCGAACGCACCGACGAGATCCGTTGGGCCCTTGACCTGCTACGACGGCGCTTCGCCAAGGTGATCTGGGTGCCGGGCAATCACGAGCTGTGGACCACCACGCGCGACCCGGTGCAGGTCTTCGGCAAGAAGCGCTACGAGTACCTGGTCAACATGTGCGACGAGATGGGCGTGGTCACGCCCGAGCATCCGTTCCCGGTCTGGACCGAGCGCGGTGGCCCGGCCACGATCGTCCCGATGTTCCTGCTCTACGACTACAGCTTCTTGCCCGAGGGAGCCACGAGCAAAGCCGAAGGCCTGACCATCGCCCGCGAGCGCAACGTGGTGGCCACCGACGAGTTCCTGCTCTCCCCGGAGCCGTACGCCACCCGTGAGGCGTGGTGCCGCGAGCGCCTGGAGATCACCCGCGCCCGCCTCGAAGAGCTCGACTGGATGAACCCGACCGTCCTGGTGAATCACTTCCCGCTGGTCCGCGACCCCTGCGACGCGCTGTTCTACCCGGAGTTCTCGCTGTGGTGCGGAACCACCAAGACCGCCGACTGGCATACCCGCTATAACGCCGTGTGTTCGGTCTACGGCCATCTGCACATCCCGCGGACCACCTGGTATGACGACGTGCGCTTCGAGGAAGTGTCGGTGGGTTATCCGCGGGAGTGGCGGCGCCGCAAGCCGCCCAGCTGGCTGCGCCAGGTGCTGCCGGATCCGCAGTACGCGCCGGGCGACCTCAACGACTTCGGCGGCCACTTCGAGATCACTCCCGAGATGAAGGCGCAGGCCGCGCAGTTCCGGGACCGGTTGCGGCAGCGGCAATCACGATGACGGGGGACACGCTGGTTTCCTCGGTGCTGCCGGTCGCCGACGGCCTGGCCTACTCGGAGGCGTATGCCGATCCGCCCGATCTCGCCCCGCTGCCCGAGGAGGAGCCGCTGATCGCCAGGTCGGTGGCCAAGCGGCGCAACGAGTTCATAACCGTCCGGCACTGCGCCCGGATCGCGCTGGGTGAGCTCGGCCTGCCGCCGGTGCCGATCCTCAAGGGCGAGAAGGGCGAACCCTGCTGGCCCGACGGCGTGGTGGGCAGCCTCACCCACTGCACGGGATATCGGGGTGCGGTGGTGGGCCGCACCGATGCGGTGCGCTCGGTGGGCATCGACGCCGAACCGCACGACGTGCTGCCCGACGGCGTGCTCAACGCGATCAGCCTGCCGGCCGAGCGCAGCGAGATCCCCGCCCGGCTGACGGGGGACCTGCATTGGGACCGAATCCTGTTCTGCGCCAAGGAGGCGACGTACAAGGCCTGGTTCCCGTTGACCAAGCGTTGGCTGGGCTTCGAGGACGCGCACATCGCGTTCGAGGCCGACGGGCCCGGGGCGGCGACGGGCGGTTTCGTGTCGCGGATCCTGATCGATCCGGAAGCGCTGTCCGGCCCGCCGCTGACCGAGCTGCGCGGCCGCTGGTCGGTCGAGCGCGGGCTGGTGCTGACCGCCATCGTGCTATGAGCCAAAGCCCCACCGGGCCAGGGATAGTCGTCGTCGACAAGCCGCCCGGAATGACCAGTCACGACGTGGTGGGGCGCTGCCGCCGGATCTTTTCCACCCGCAGGGTGGGCCACGCCGGGACGCTGGACCCGATGGCCACCGGCGTGCTGGTGATCGGTGTCGAACGCGCCACCAAGATCCTCGGCCTGCTGACCGCGACGGCCAAGTCCTACACGGCCACCATCCGCCTGGGCCAGAGCACGTCCACCGACGACGCGGAGGGAGAGCTCGTCCGCAGCGTCTCGGCGCGGCATCTCACCGGCGACGCGATCGAGTCGGCCGTGGGCGGCCTGCGCGGCGACATCGAACAGGTGCCGTCGACGGTCAGCGCCATCAAGGTCGACGGCAAGCGCGCCTACCGGCTGGTGCGCGAGGGCCAGACCGTCGAGCTCAAGGCCCGCCCGGTGCGCATCGACCGATTCGAGGTGTGCGACATCCGGCCCGGCGGCCACGACGCCGTCGACCTGGACGTCGAGGTCGACTGCTCGTCGGGCACCTACATCCGGGCCCTGGCCCGCGACCTCGGCGACGCCCTGGGGGTGGGCGGGCACCTGACGGCGTTGCGGCGCACCGGCGTCGGGCGATTCGGGCTCGATCAGGCCTACCCACTCGACGAGCTGGCGGAGCGCCCGCGGCTCAGCTACAGCCTGGACGAGGCCTGCCTGTTGATCTTTCCGCGCCGCGACCTGTCGGTCGCGGAGGCCGAGGCGACCGGCAACGGCCGGGCGCTGGCGTCGGCCGGCATCGACGGCGTCTACGCGGCCTGCGACCCCGACGGCCGGGTGATGGCGCTGCTGCGCGACGAGGGCTCCCGGACCAAGCCGGTGGTGGTGATCCGCCCGGCGACGCTGTAACGGCCCCGGCCGAACGGTTGGTTGGGCTACGTTGCACACTGGGCTGGGTTGCACACTGGGTGCCTAGACCGCCATGGTTCGGAAGGGGACAACGATGTCCAGCAAGGTTTATGTCGTCGGCGTCGGGATGACGAAATTCGAGAAGCCGGGCCGCCGCGAGGGCTGGGACTATCCGGACATGGCCCGCGAGTCGGGAACCAATGCCCTGGCCGACGCCGGCATCGACTACCGCGAGGTCCAGCAGGGCTACGTCGGCTACGTCGCCGGTGATTCGACGTCGGGGCAGCGCGCGCTCTACGAGCTGGGCATGACGGGCATCCCGGTGGTCAACGTCAACAACAACTGCTCCACCGGCTCGACGGCGCTGTTCCTGGCCGCCCAGGCCATCCGCGGCGGCATCGTCGACTGCGCGATCGCGCTGGGCTTCGAGAAGATGCAGCCCGGCTCGCTGGGCGGTGGCGCCCAGGACCGCGAATCGCCGATGGGCAAGCACGTCAAGGCGATGGCCGCGATCGACGAGTTCGCGATGCCCGTCGCGCCGTGGATGTTCGGCGCCGCCGGACGTGAGCACATGAAGCAATACGGCAGCACCGCAGAGCATTTCGCCAAGATCGGCTACAAGAACCACAAGCACTCGGTGAACAACCCGTTCGCCCAATTCCAGGAGTCCTACACGCTCGACGACATCCTGGCGGCGCGGATGATCTCCGACCCGCTGACCAAGCTGCAGTGTTCGCCCACCTCGGACGGCTCGGGCGCGGCGATCCTGGCCTCGGAGAGCTTCGTCGACAGCCACAGCCTGGCCGGCCAGGCCGTGGAGATCGTCGGGCAGGCCATGACCACCGACTTCGCGTCGACGTTCGACGGCAGCGCGAAGAACCTCATCGGCTACGACATGAATGTCCAAGCCGCGCAACAGGTTTACGAGCAGTCCGGGCTCGGGCCGCAGGACTTCCAGGTGATCGAGCTGCACGACTGCTTCTCGGCCAACGAACTGCTGCTGTACGAGGCCCTCGGTCTGTGTGGTCCGGGCGAGGCGCCGAAGCTGATCGACAACAACGACACCACCTACGGCGGCCGCTGGGTGGTCAACCCGTCCGGCGGCCTGATCTCCAAGGGACACCCGCTGGGCGCGACCGGCCTGGCGCAGTGCGCCGAACTGACCTGGCAGCTGCGCGGCACCGCCGACAAGCGTCAGGTCGACAACGTCAGCGCCGCACTGCAACACAACATCGGGCTGGGCGGCGCCGCCGTCGTCACCGCCTACCAGCGCGCCGAGCGTTGAGGGCGCCATGATCGAGTGGTCTGACACCGACCTGATGGTCCGGGACGCGGTTCGCCAGTTCGTCGACAAGGAGATTCGCCCGCACGTCGACGAACTCGAAACCGGCAAGATGTCGCCGTATCCGATCGCGCGCAAGCTGTTCAGCCAATTCGGCCTCGACGTCATGGCCGCCGAGTCGGTCAAGAAGATGCTGGACCGCGAGCGGGCCAAGCTCGACGGCGCCCCAGCTCCCGAGGAGCGTGACGAAAAGTCAGACGAGTCAGGCGGTTTCGGCGCCGGCGCGCAGGGGTCGATGATCGCGGTGCTGGTGTCCGAAATCGCGAGGGTCAGCATCGGGTTGCTCAGCACCGCGTCGGTGAGCCTCGGCCTGGGCGCGGCGACCATCATGAGCCGCGGCACGCTGGCGCAGAAGGAACGCTGGCTGCCCGAGCTGATGACGCTGGAAAAGATTGCGGCGTGGGCGATCACCGAGCCCGACTCGGGCTCGGACGCGTTCGGCGGCATGAAGACCTACGTCAAGCGCGACGGCGCGGACTACATCCTCAACGGGCAGAAGACCTTCATCACCAACGGGCCCTGCGCCGACGTCCTGGTCGTGTACGCCAAACTCGACGAGGGCGATGCGAGCCCGGACAAGCAGGACAAGCGCAATCGGCCGGTGCTGGTCTTCGTGCTCGACGCGGGCATGCCTGGCCTCACGCAGGGCAAGCCGTTCAAGAAGATGGGCATGATGTCCTCGCCCACCGGCGAGCTGTTCTTCGACAACGTGCGGCTGAGCCCGGACCGGCTGCTCGGCGAGAGCGAACAGCACACCGACGGCGACGGCCGCGACAGCGCCCGCGCCAACTTCGCCGCCGAGCGGATCGGGATCGCGATGATGGCGCTGGGCATCATCGACGAATGCCACCGCTTGTGCGTGGATTACGCCAAGAGCCGGACGTTGTGGGGCAAGAACATCGGGCAATTCCAGTTGATCCAGCTCAAGCTGGCCAAGATGGAGATCGCCCGAATGAACGTGCAGAACATGGTCTTTCACACCATCGAGCGCCAGCAGGCAGGCAAGCCGCTGACGCTGGCCGAGGCGTCGGCGATCAAGCTGTACTCGTCGGAGGCGGCCACCGATGTGGCGATGGAGGCCGTCCAGCTGTTCGGCGGCAACGGATACATGGCCGAATATCGGGTGGAGCAGTTGGCCCGCGACGCCAAGTCGTTGATGATCTACGCGGGCAGCAACGAGGTTCAGGTCACCCACATCGCCAAGGGCCTGCTGAGCTAGGCCGTCACCCAGATCGCCCGGGCCGCCGGGCTGCCCAGGTCGACCGTCGTCTCGTCGCCGTCGCCGGAGTCGATCGCGACCGAGATCATGCCGGCGAACTCGCGCCGGGTCAGGACCCGCAGCCGCGAGTCGAGGTTGATGCCGACGTCGGTGAAGTAGCGCAACATCTCGGGGTCGGCGTCGGAGATGCGCGCCACCGTCCCGGTGTCCCCGTCGTCGCACGCCCACAGCTGCCGCGCCGGCGGGGTGGGCACCTGGCCGTCCGAGGCTGGGATCGGGTCGCCGTGGGGGTCGCGCTGGGGGAATCCCAGCTTGGCGTCGATGCGGGCCACCAGCCGGTCGGACACCGCGTGCTCGAGCACCTCGGCCTCGTCGTGCACCTCGTCCCAGGCGTAGCCGAGCTCGTTGACCAGAAAGGTCTCCAGCAGCCGGTGCCGGCGCACCATTTCCAGCGCCGCGCGCCGTCCCGCTGCGGTCAGCGTCACCGCACCGTACTTCTCGTGGTCGACCAGCCCCTGCTCGGCGAGCTTGCGGATGGACTCTGACGCCGTGCTGGCCGACACCCCGATCTTCTCGGCCAGCATCTTGGTGCTGACCTTCTGCGGCGCGTCTTTGGGCGACCACTCCTGGGCATTCCAGATGACCTTGAGGTAGTCCTGGCCGACCGCGGTGATGCCGCCGTGCTCTTCGTCAGCCCTCACACCGAGAAAGTTTAGGCACCCCTCGCCTGATCCGGCGTGTTCCCCGACACCATGGCGGGGGTTTGCCCCTCTGGATCTCCCGGCGGACCACTGCGCGCCGTAGGCTTGCGGGCGTGCAGCGGTGGCGCGGCCAAGACGAGATTCCCACGGACTGGGGCAGGTGTGTGCTCACCATCGGTGTATTCGACGGTGTGCATCGCGGCCACGCGGAGCTGATCGCGCATGCGGTCAAGGCGGCGCGGGCCCGCAACGTCCCGACGGTGCTGATGACGTTCGACCCGCATCCGATGGAAGTGGTCTACCCGGGCAGCCATCCCGCCCAGCTGACGACGCTGACCCGGCGCGCCGAGCTGGTCGAGGAGCTGGGCATCGACGTGTTCCTGGTGATGCCGTTCACCACCGACTTCATGAAGCTCACCCCGGAGCGCTACGTGCACGAACTGCTGGTGGAAAACCTGCACGTCGTCGAAGTCGTGGTGGGGGAGAACTTCACCTTCGGCAAGAAGGCGGCCGGCACCGTCGACACCCTGCGCAAGGCGGGGGACCGGTTCGGCTTCTCGGTCGAGTCGATGTCGCTGCTGTCGGAGCATCACAGCAACGAGACCGTGACGTTCTCGTCCACCTACATCCGGTCCTGCGTGGACGCCGGCGACATGGTGGCGGCCACCGAGGCGCTGGGGCGCCCGCACCGGGTCGAAGGTGTGGTGGTCCGCGGCCACGGGCGCGGCATCGAGCTCGGTTATCCGACCGCCAACGTGGCGCCGCCGATGTACTCGGCCATCCCGGCCGACGGCGTGTACGCCGCGTGGTTCACCGTGCTCGGGCACGGACCGGCCACCGGCAGCGTCATCCCCGGTGAGCGCTACCAGGCGGCGGTGTCCGTCGGCACCAACCCGACCTTCTCCGGGCGCACCCGCACCGTCGAGGCGTTCGTCCTGGACACCACCGCCGACCTGTACGGCCAGCACGTCGCCCTGGACTTCGTCGCCCGCATCCGCGGTCAGCACAAGTTCGACTCGGTCAAGGAACTCGTGGTCGCGATGGGCAAGGACACCGAGAAAGCGCGCCAGCTGCTCACCGACTGAGCGATCGCAAGCGCGGCGTAGCCGGGCGCGGCGGGTCGCGACCATCACCGACTGAGCGATCGCAAGCGCCCGGCGACGATTCGGGCCGGGCGCCTTCTGGCTGCTAAACTGCCGGACGACATCGGCGCGTGCTGCGGTTCGCGGTGGCCGCGCCTTCCACATTCACCTTTCGCGGACCGATTGATGGAGATAGTTTCGTGGCGCTGACAGCCGAGCAGAAAAAAGAAATCCTGGGCAACTACGGCCTGCATGGCACCGACACCGGTTCCCCCGAGGCGCAGGTCGCGCTGCTGACCAAGCGGATCGCCGACCTGACCGAGCACCTCAAGGTGCACAAGCACGACCACCACTCGCGGCGCGGCCTGCTGCTGCTGGTCGGACGCCGCCGCCGGCTGCTCAAGTACGTCGCGCAGATCGACGTTGAGCGGTACCGCTCACTGGTCGAGCGGCTGGGCCTGCGTCGCTGACGCACCCCCAACCGGGGCGGTAGCGCCTCGCACATTCCAAGCAATATGGCGGGCAGAGGTCGCCCGTGTAGAGTAAGGACGTTCTGGGCCGGTTCGGCCGGAGCAAACGGTGCGGTCACGCAGATCCGCGTGTGCCGTTCCAGCGTGTCACTACGCACGTTCGAGGGAGCAGCCAGTCTGCATCGGGCGGTCTTCGGTAGTGGCTGCCGGGCTCTCCGGATCTGGGGCAGGTCGGCCGCTTCGATCGATGGCCGTAGCCGTATTCAGACTCAACGCCTCCCGCGGGTGACCCGTGGCCGTCAGGCCTGCGGTTCGCGCGTGGCCACGCGAAATAGCTGAATACAAGAGAGGCCGTACGGACGTCTATGTCTGTCGCTGAAATTGAAGAGGGCGTGTTCGAAGCGACCGCCACCATCGACAACGGGAGCTTCGGCACCCGCACCATCCGTTTCGAGACCGGCCGGTTGGCCCAGCAGGCAGCTGGCGCCGTGGTCGCGTACCTCGACGACGAGAACATGCTGTTGTCGGCGACCACCGCCAGCAAGAGCCCCAAGGAGCACTTCGACTTCTTCCCGCTGACGGTCGATGTCGAGGAGCGGATGTATGCCGCCGGTCGCATCCCCGGTTCGTTCTTCCGTCGCGAGGGCCGCCCCTCCACCGACGCGATCCTGACGTGCCGGCTCATCGACCGGCCGCTGCGCCCGTCGTTCGTCTCCGGGCTGCGCAACGAGATCCAGGTCGTGGTCACGGTCATGAGCCTGGACCCCAACGACCTGTACGACGTGCTGGCGATCAACGCCGCGTCGGCCTCCACCCAGCTGAGCGGTCTGCCGTTCTCGGGTCCGATCGGGGGCGTGCGGGTCGCGCTCATCGACGGCCAGTGGGTGGCGTTCCCGACCGTCGAGCAGCTCGAGCGCGCCGTGTTCGACATGGTCGTCGCCGGCCGCAAGGTCGAGGGTGACGTCGCCATCATGATGGTCGAGGCCGAGGCCACCGAGAAGGTCATCGAGCTCGTCGAGGGCGGCGCCCAGGCGCCGACGGAAACCGTTGTGGCCGAAGGGCTCGAGGCCGCCAAGCCGTTCATCGCCGCGCTGTGTACGGCGCAGGAGGAGCTGGCCGGGACCGCCGCCAAGCCGGTCGGCGAGTTCCCGACGTTCCCGGACTACCAGGACGACGTCTACTACTCGGTCGCCTCGGTGGCCACCGACGAGCTGGCCAAGGCGCTGACCATCGGCGGCAAGGCCGAGCGCGACGCGCGCACCGACGAGCTGAAAGCGGAAGTGCTGGCGCGGCTGACTGGGGATTCTGCGACCTACGAGGGCCGCGAGAAGGAGGTCAGCGCCGCCTACCGGTCGCTGACCAAGAAGCTGGTGCGCCAGCGCATCCTGACCGACCACTTCCGCATCGACGGCCGCGGCATCACCGACATCCGCGCGCTGTCGGCCGAGGTCGCCGTGGTGCCCCGGGCGCACGGCAGCGCGCTGTTCCAGCGCGGCGAGACCCAGATCCTGGGCGTCACCACGCTCGATATGGTCAAGATGGCCCAGCAGATCGACTCGCTGGGACCGGAGACCTCCAAGCGCTACATGCACCACTACAACTTCCCGCCGTTCTCCACCGGCGAGACCGGCCGCGTGGGCTCGCCCAAGCGGCGCGAGATCGGGCACGGCGCGCTCGCCGAGCGCGCCCTGATCCCGGTGCTGCCCGGCGTCGAGGAGTTCCCGTACGCCATCCGTCAGGTGTCCGAGGCGCTGGGCTCCAACGGCTCGACGTCGATGGGTTCGGTCTGCGCGTCCACCCTGTCGCTGCTGAACGCCGGGGTGCCGCTCAAGGCGCCGGTGGCCGGCATCGCGATGGGCCTGGTCTCCGATGACGTCGAGGTGGACGGCAAGACGGAGCGCCGCTTCGTCACCCTGACCGACATCCTGGGCGCCGAGGACGCGTTCGGCGACATGGACTTCAAGTGCGCCGGCACCAAGGATTTCGTCACCGCTCTGCAGCTGGACACCAAGCTCGACGGCATTCCGTCGCAGGTGTTGGCGGGCGCGCTGGGGCAGGCCAAGGACGCCCGGCTGACCATCCTGGAGGTCATGGCCGAGGCGATCGACGCGCCCGACGAGATGAGCCCGTATGCGCCGCGGGTCACCACCATCAAGGTCCCGGTGGACAAGATCGGTGAGGTGATCGGGCCCAAGGGCAAGGTCATCAACGCGATCACCGAGGAGACCGGCGCGCAGATCTCCATCGAGGACGACGGCACCGTGTTCGTCGGCGCCACCGACGGGCCCTCGGCGCAGGCCGCGATCGACCGGATCAACGCCATCGCCAACCCGCAGCTGCCGACCGTCGGCGAGCGGTTCCTCGGAACCGTGGTCAAGACAACGGATTTCGGTGCGTTCGTGTCGCTGCTGCCCGGCCGTGACGGCCTGGTGCACATCTCCAAGCTCGGCAAGGGCAAGCGGATCGCGAAGGTCGAGGACGTGGTGAACGTCGGCGACAAGCTGCGCGTCGAGATCGCCGACATCGACAAGCGGGGCAAGATCTCGCTGGTTCTGGTGGAGGAAGACAACTCGGCCCCCGCCGATGCTCCGGCGGCCACTCCAGCCGATGCCGCGACGGCGAGCAGCTGACTCGTCGACCGGGACGCGTCCCGGTCGGGCCGGCGCGCTGCGCCGGAGCAAGGTCGCTGAGGAGGAATCGGCCACCCAGGCCGCGCTGCGGCGCACCACGCTCCCGGGCGGCTTGCGGGTGGTCACCGAGTACCTGCCCGCGGTCCGTTCCGCCTCGGTCGGGGTGTGGGTGGGGGTCGGCTCGCGCGACGAGGGTGCCACCGTGGCCGGCGCCGCGCACTTCCTCGAGCACCTGCTGTTCAAGTCGACGCCCAGCCGCACGGCGGTGGACATCGCGCAGGCGATGGACGCCGTCGGCGGAGAGCTGAACGCGTTCACCGCGAAAGAGCACACCTGCTATTACGCGCACGTGCTCGACAGCGATCTGGCGCTGGCCGTCGACCTGGTCGCCGACGTGGTGCTCAACGGGTGCTGCGCGGCCAACGACGTCGAGCTGGAACGCGACGTGGTGCTCGAAGAGATCGCGATGCGCGACGACGACCCCGAGGACGCACTCGGCGACATGTTCCTGAGCGCGCTGTTCGGTGACCATCCGGTGGGCCGCCCGGTCATCGGCACCGCGCGGTCGGTGACGTCGATGACGCGCAACCAGCTGCACTCTTTTCATGTCCGGCGCTACACGCCCGAGCGGATGGTGGTGGCGGTGGCCGGCAACGTCGACCACGACGAGGTGGTCGCGTTGGTGCGCCAGCACTTCGGGCCGCATCTGGTCCGCGGCCGCGAGCCGATCGCGCCGCGCAAGGGCGCCGGACGGGTCAGCGGCCGGCCCGGTCTGCTGCTGGGCACCCGGGACGCCGAGCAGGCGCACGTGTCGGTGGGTGTCCGCACGCCCGGGCGCGGCTGGGAGCATCGCTGGGCCCTGTCGGTGCTCAACACCGCGCTGGGTGGCGGCCTGAGCTCCCGGTTGTTCCAACAGGTTCGGGAGCTGCGCGGGCTGGCCTACTCCGTGTACTCGACGGTGGACGTCTTCGCCGACAGCGGGGCGCTGTCCGTGTACGCCGCCTGTCAGCCCGAACGCTTCGCCGAGGTGATGGCGGTGACCAGCGGCGTGCTCGAGTCGGTGGCGCGCGACGGCATCACCGAATCGGAATGCCGCATCGCCAAGGGATCGTTGCGGGGCGGTCTGGTGCTCGGGCTGGAGGATTCCAGCTCCCGGATGAGCCGGCTGGGCCGCAGCGAGCTCAACTACGGCATGCACCGCAGCATCGAGCACACCCTGCAGCAGATCGATGAGGTGACCGTCGACGAGGTCAACGCCGTGGCGCACCGGTTGCTCGGGCAGCGCTACGGCGCCGCGGTTCTGGGTCCCTATGCCGCCAAACGGTCACTGCCCCAACAACTTCGGGCGATGGTACGGTAGCTCAATGTCCGACTCCTCACTCGCGCCGTGCTGGCGCTCGCCGTCGCCGGATTAGCCGAATGGTACTGGGCTTTTGGGACATCATGGTGCCCATCGTGGGCGCACCCATGGCCGGCGGGCCCGGGACTCCCGCGTTGGCCGCGGCGGTGTCCAATGCGGGTGGGCTCGGTTTCGTCCCCGGCGGGCACCGCAGCGCCGAGCAGTTCGCCGACGACATCGTCGCGGCCCGCAAGGCCACCACCGGCCCGCTCGGCGTGAACTTGTTTGTGCCCCAACCCAGCGTCGCGGACTGGGTGGCCCTGCACTACTACGCCGCCGAACTCGAAGAGATCGCCGAGCATTACCAGGTCGAGGTCGGTCACCCGCAGCACGGCGACGACGACGAGTGGGAGCAGAAGCTCGAGGTGGTGGCCGACGTGCGGCCCGAGCTGGTGTCCTTCACCTTCGGGGTGCCGCCGCCCGACGTGATCCGGAGGCTGGGCGCGCTGGGCCTGCTGGTGATGGTCACCGTCACCTCGGCCTACGAAGCGGGGATCGCGGTCGCGGCCGGCGCCGACAGCCTGGTGGTGCAGGGGCCCGCCGCCGGTGGGCACCGCGGCACCTTCGCGCCGGACATGGAACCCGCCAACGAGTCGCTGCACCAGCTCATCGACCGCATCCGCCACGCCCACGACATCCCGATCATCGCGGCGGGCGGGCTGGGCACCGCCGACGAGGTCGGGGCCGCGCTGCGCAGGGGAGCGGTGGCGGCCCAGGTCGGCACCGCACTGTTGCTGGCCGACGAGGCGGGCACCAATTCCGCGCACCGCGTCGCGCTGAAGAACCCGCTGTTCGCCACCACCGTTGTGACGCGGGCGTTCTCGGGCCGCTACGCGCGGGGTCTGGAGAACGACTTCACCCGGATGCTCGACCACGTCGCGCCGCTGGGCTACCCCGAGGTCAACCAGATGACCTCACCGATCCGGGAAGCCGCCGCCGCCATCGAAGATCCCAACGGCATGCCGCTGTGGGCCGGGACGTCGTTCAAGAACGCGTGCGCCGGCCCCGCGGCCGACATCATCGCCAATCTCGCCGCCACCGGTTAGCCGCGCATCCGTCAGCCCAGTACCCCGGCCGGGTCGGTGAACGGCAGGCCGAGGTCGGTGGCCACCTGCTCGGACAGCAGCCCGCCGTCGTGCGTCGAAAGGCCTTTGGCCAGAGCGTGATCCGAGCGGCACGCCGCCCGCCAGCCGCGATCGGCCAGCGCGAGCACGTACGGCATGGTCGCGTTGGTCAGCGCCACCGTCGACGTCTTGGGCACCGCGCTGGGCATGTTCGCCACGCAGTAGAACACGGTGTCGTGCACCGCGAAGGTGGGGTCGTCATGCGTGGTGGGCCGCGAGTCCTCGAAGCAACCGCCCTGGTCGATGGAGATGTCCACCAGCACAGCGCCCGATTTCATCTGCGAGACAAGGGAATTCGAAACCAGGTTGGGCGCCTTCGCGCCGGGCAGCAGCACCGCGCCGATCACCAGGTCGGCGCGCTTGACGGTGCCCTCCAGGTCGTAGGCCGACGAGTAGCGGGTGCGGACCTGGCCGCCGAACTCCGCGTCGAGCAGCCGCAGCTTGTTGATGTTGACGTCGAGCACCGTGACCGACGCCCCCATGCCATTGGCGACCCGCGCCGCGTTGTAGCCGGCCGTCCCCGCGCCCACCACCACGACGTCGGCGGGCTTGACGCCCGGCACCCCGCCCATCAACACGCCGCGCCCACCGTGGGTGCGCATCAGGTGATAGGCACCCACCTGAGCGGACAGCCGGCCGGCGACCTCACTCATCGGGGCCAGCAACGGCAGGGTGCCGTCGGCGCTCTGGACCGTTTCGTAGGCGATCGACGTCGTCCCGGACGACAGCAGCGCCTCGGTGCACGCGCGCGAGGCGGCCAGATGCAGATAGGTGAACAGGATCTGGTTGCGCCGCAACAGGTCGTACTCGGAGGGCACCGGTTCTTTGACCTTGAGCAGCAGGTCCGCGTCGGCCCAGACCTGGTCGGCGGTATCGGCCAGCTGGGCGCCCGCAGCCTTGAACTCCGAATCGGTGATCGCCGACCCCTCCCCGGCGCCGGCCTGGACGAACACGTCATGGCCGCGGCGGGTCAGCTCGGCGACGCCGGCCGGGGTGATGGCAACCCGGAACTCGTTGGTCTTGGTCTCGGTCGGTACGCCGACTCGCATGATCGCCCCTTGATTGCCGGTTCGCCTTCAAGTGTGAAGAAAGTTCGCGGGGGCCGCAAAAGCTCGGTGTTTGCTGGCTATGATCGGCGGATGACCGACCCGTGCGTGCAGGCCACCGTGCAGATCGACGCCCGGCCCGACGTGGTGTACCGGCTCATCACCGACCTGCCCACGCTGGCCGAGCTGGCCGAGGAGGCGGTGGCCATGGAATGGCGCAAGGGCGACGCGGTGAGCCCGGGCGCGGTGTTCACCGGCCACAACCGGAGCGGCAGCCGGCGCTGGAGCACCAAGTGCACGATCACCGACGCCGAACCGGGCCGTCGCTTCGCGTTCGACGTGAGCCACACCATGATTCCGGTAGCCCGCTGGCAGTACGACATCGCCGCGGCCGACGGCGGGTGCGAGGTCACCGAGAGCACCTGGGACCGGAGGCCCGGCTGGTTCCGCAAGGTCGCCGGCAAGGCCACCGGTGTCAGCGACCGGGCGACCGCCAACACCGAGCACATCCGGCTCACACTGCAGCGCCTCAAGCAGCGCGCCGAGACCGAGTAGCCGGACAAGTAGTCGAAGAACCCGGGAGTTCCGATGACGCGACGTGATCCCGCCGTAGCCGTCATTGGAGCCGGCATGTCGGGGCTCTGCGTCGCAATTGCCTTGCTGCGCAGCGGTATCAGCGATGTGACCGTGTACGAGAAGGCCGACGAGGTGGGCGGCACCTGGCGGGACAACACCTACCCCGGCCTGGTCTGCGACATCCCGTCGCGCATCTACCAGTACAGCTTCGCCAGGAATCCCGACTGGTCGCACCTGTTCTCACCCGGCGGCGAAATCCAGGCCTATTTCCGGGACATCGCCGACCGCTACGCGCTGCGCGACCGGATCCGCTTCGGCACCGAGATCGTCCACGCGCGTTTCGAGGACGGCCGTTGGGTGCTGCGCACCGCTGCCGGGGAGGAAGCCGGCCAGGAATTCAAGGCCGACTTCCTGATCTCGGCCACCGGCGTGCTGCATCACCCGCGGCTGCCGTCGATCCCGGGCCTGGATGACTTCGGCGGCAACGTCTTTCACTCGGCGCGCTGGGATCACGGCGTCGACGTGCGGGGGCGGCGCGTCGCCGTCGTGGGCAACGGGTCGACGGGCGTGCAGCTGGTGTGCGGTCTGGCCGGAGTGGCCGGTCACATCACGCTGTTCCAGCGCACCGCGCAATGGGTGCTGCGCCTGGCGAATCCGCGCTACCGCGGCTTCACCGGAGTCACGCGGCGCAAGATGCCGTGGCTGGACGGCTTGGCGTATCGCATCTACAGCCTCGGATACGACTACTTCGCGGTCGGGCTGACCAAGCCGGGCCTGCGCCGGAAGATCATGGCGGCGCTGTGTCGCGCCAGCCTCTGGGAGATCCGCGATCCCGAGCTGCGGCGGTCCCTGACCCCCGACTACACGCCGGCTTGCAAACGGCTGGTGATGTCGAACGGTTTCTACCGGGCGATGCAGCGCGACGACGTCGACCTGGTGACGGCGAGCATCGACCATGTGGAGCGGCGCGGCATCGTCACCGCCGACGGCGTCCTGCACGAGCTGGACATCATCGTGCTCGCCACCGGATTCGACACGCACGCGTTCTTCCGCCCGATGGAGCTGATCGGCCGCGACGGCGTCCGCGCCAACGACGTCTGGCGTGACGGGCCCCGGGCTTACCAAACCGTCGCGCTGTCCGGCTTCCCCAACTTCTTCATGATGCTGGGGCCGCACAGCCCGGTGGGAAACCTGGCGCTGACGACGGTGGCCGAATCGCAGGCCGACCACATCGTGGGCTGGATCGAGCGCTGGCGCCGCCACGAGTTCGACACGATCGAGCCGACGGCCGCGGCGACCGAGCGGTTCAACGCGACGCTGCGCGCCGCGATGCCGGACACCGTATGGACCACCGGCTGTAACAGCTGGTACCTCAACAAGGACGGCGTGCCCGAGGTGTGGCCCCTCACGCCCGCCCAGCACCGGCGGATGCTGGCGAACCCCGAGCTGGGCGAGTACGACCTGCGCAGGCACGTCGCCGCCGGCTGACGCCAATCGCGCAGGAACCCATCGCGCAAGAACCCAGTACCGGCGGTTTCGCATATCTGGGCGGCGTACCTATACTTGGGACGCGCGACTACTTGGGACGCGCGACGCCCACCGCAACACCGTGATCGAGGGCGAAACGCTGAGGTAGGGGGCATGATGCTGACCGTCGACAACCAGGCAGCGGGTCCGCACGACGCCTCGCTGGACCACGAGCGACTGGTGCTCGAGGCCCGCGATGTGGACTTCGACTGGACGCAGCTGCCGTTCCACTACGTGCCCGGCGAGCCGTTCGCCACCCACGTCCTCAACGTGCTGCACCTGCTGCTGCCCGCCGGCGAAGAGTTCTTCGTCGAGGTGTTCAAGCAGACGCTGCCGCTGATCAGGGACGACCAGCTTCGCCTGGATGTCCAGGGCTTCATCGGCCAGGAGGCCGTCCATTCGCAGGCGCACGCGAACGTGCTCGCCCACTTCGCCGCGCGCGACATAGACCTGACCCCTTACACCGGACAGATCAAGTGGCTGTTCGACAAGCTGCTCGGGCCCCGGCCCGATTGGAGCCGGCGCCGCCAGCAGGGCTGGCTACTCGAGCAGGTTTCGATCGTCTCGGCGATCGAGCACTACACCGCCATTCTCGGGGAGTGGATTCTCGACTCGCCGGCTCACGACAAGATCGGCACCGATCCGGTGATGCTGGACATGCTGCGCTGGCACGGCGCCGAAGAGGTCGAGCACAAGGCGGTGGCCTTCGACACCATGAAGCATCTGCAGGCCGGCTACTGGCGGCAGGTGCGCGCCCAGCTCGTGGTGACGCCCGCCATGCTGCTGTTGTGGATCCGCGGCGTGCGGTTCATGTACTCGTTGGATCCCCAGCTGCCGCCGCGCACCAAGCCGCGCTGGCGCGACTACTTCTCCGCCGCGCGCCGCGGCCTGGTCCCCGGGCCGCTGCGCTTCATCCGGGCGATCGGCAATTACTACCGGCCGGGCTTTCACCCCTCGCAGCTCGGCGGGCTGGAACGCGCCGTCGACTACCTCGCCATCTCACCCGCCGCCCGCGCCTCGCACTGATGACCGTCACGTCGACCATCACCGCCAGCGACGGCGTCACGCTGGCCGTGCACCGCTACACCGACATCGACCCGGCTCGCCCAACCATCTTGGCAATTCACGGCTTTCCGGATAACCACCACGTCTGGGACGGCGTCGCCCACGAGCTGGCGGGCAAGCCCTACAACGTCGTGGCCTACGACGTGCGCGGGGCCGGTGAATCCACCTGTCCCGCAAAGAGATCCGGATACCTCTTCACGCAGCTGGTCTCCGACATCGGTGCGGTGATCGACAGCCTGGGCGTCGGGCGGGTGCACCTGCTGGCCCACGACTGGGGTTCGATTCAGGCCTGGGCGGCGGTCACCGACGACTCGGTGATGGACAAGGTCGCGTCCTTCACCTCGATCTCGGGCCCGCACCTGAACTACGCCGGCGCGTTTCTGCGGTCCGCACGCACGCCGAGGGCCGTGGCGCAGGTCATCCGGCAACTGATCTCATCGGGCTACATCGGTTTCTTCTTGTGCCCGGGCGTGCCGGAACTGTCGTTTCGCTCCCGCGTGGGCGTGAAAGTCGTTGAGGCGCTTGAGCGTATTGGCCGGTCGAGCACGCGCAGCCAGCGCCACGACACCCTGCGCTCGGTCACCGACTATGTGCACGGGCTCAACCTGTACCGGCAGAACATGCCCGCCCCGATGCTGGCGCCGGGACGCCAACTCCCCGAGACCACGGTCGCCGTGCAGACCCTGGTGCCACGCCGCGACGTCTTCGTCACGCCTGCCCTGCAACGGTTCACCGGCGCAATCCCCAACGGCGGCAGGGTGATCGAGATCGAGGGCGGCCACTGGGTGGTGACGTCGCGTCCGGACGTCATCGCCCGGCTGACCGCCGAGTGGGTCGACCGCAACGCCGCCGGCACGCCCCCCGCCGGGGCGGCCGAGGTGCGCGGCGAGCGCCGCGAGGTGCGCGGAAAACTCGCCCTGGTCACCGGCGCCGGAGCCGGAATCGGCCGCGCCACCGCGGTGGAGCTGGCCCGGCACGGCGCCCGCAAGATCGTGCTCGTCGATCGTGACCTGGCCGCGGCCAAGGAAACCGCCGACGCCGTGCGCGCCGCGTGCGCCGAGGCCGCGGCCTACCAGGTCGACGTCAGCGACGAGGCCGCCATGAATGAGCTTGCCGCGCAGGTGCGTAACGAGCACGGCGTGGTCGACATCTTGGTGAACAACGCCGGCATCGGGATGGCGGGCCGGTTCCTGGAGACGAGCTCGGCGAACTGGGAAAACATCATGGGCGTCAACGTCGGCGGCGTCATCTCGGGCAGCAGGGCGTTCGGGGCGCAGATGGTCGAGCGCGGCGAGGGCGGAACGATCATCAACGTGGCGTCGGCGTCGGCGTATCTGCCGTCGAAATCCATGGTCGCCTACAGCACCACCAAGGCGGCGGTGCTGGCGCTCAGCGAATCGCTGCGCGCCGACTTCGCCGACGAGGGCATCGGCGTCACGGCGGTGTGCCCGGGATTCGTCAACACCAACATCGCGAAGAACACGATCTACGCCGGGATGAGTGCGGACCAGCAGGAGCGGGCGCGGGGCAAGGCTGACGCCGCCTACCGGCACCGCAACTTCACCCCCGAAGCCACCGCCAAGGCGATCGTCAAGGCCGTCAAGACCGGTCCGGCCGTGTTGCCGATCGCCGCCGAGTCGCGAATCGGTTATGCGATGCGGCGGATCAGCCCGGGGGCCATCCGGCTATTCGCGCGCCTGGACATTCGGCAGAAGTAGGGGGCGGATTCGGTGCCGGAAAGCATTTGGGCCAGCAGGCCTCCCGACCTGTACGGGCGGCGCGACCACGACCGCTTCGGGTCGCTGCTGTGGGGCGTGCGGGCGGTATTCGAGGGCTTCGCGACGGTGTCACGATGGTCGCCGGAGCGGGTGAAGCCGGTGCAGCGCAAGCTGACCGCGGTGGTGACCAAGCGCGAGCTCGTCGCCCCGGACGTCGTCGCGCTGACTCTGGCCGACCCCGACGGCGGGCTGCTTCCGTCCTGGACGCCCGGCGGCCACATCGACGTCCTGTTGCCCTCGGGCCGGCGGCGGCAGTACTCGCTGTGCGGTGCGCCCGGGCGGCGCACCGACTACCGCATCGCCGTTCGCCGGATCGCCGACGGCGGAGGCGGATCCATCGAAATGCATGAGGCGTTCGGCGTGGGCGACTCCCTGGCGTTCGAGGGTCCGCGCAACGCGTTCTACCTCGGCACCGCCGAGCGCGAGGTGCTGTTCGTCATCGGCGGCATCGGGGTGACGCCCATCCTGCCGATGATCCAGGTGGCCGAACAGCGCGGAATCGATTGGCGCGCAATCTATACCGGTCGCAGCCGCGAATACATGCCGCTGCTCGACGAGGTCGTGTCGCTCGGGCCGGACCGGGTCACGGTGTGGGCCGACGACGAGCGCGGCCGCTTCGCCACCGTGGCGGAACTGCTAAACGGGGCGGGACCGGCGACCGCCGTCTACGTATGCGGGCCGAGCTCGATGCTCGAGGCCGTCCGGATCGCCCGCAACGAGCATGCCGGTGCGCCACTGCATTACGAGCGGTTCAGCCCGGCGCCCGTCGTCGACGGGGTGCCGTTCGAATTGGAGCTCGCGCGATCACGGCAGGTGCTTGCGGTGCCGGCGAATCGGACCGCACTCGAGGTCATGCTCGATCGGGACCCGACCACCCCCTACTCGTGCCGCCAGGGATTCTGCGGGACGTGCCGGGTCAAAGTGCTTGCCGGACAAGTGGATCACCGCGGCCGCGCCACGCCGGGGGACGACGGCATGCTGGTGTGTGTCTCGCGCGCCGACGGCGGGCGAGTCGTCATCGACGCCTGAGGCGGTAGCCCAGGTGGGGCACCTTGACGCCGGGCGCCGGCTCCCAGTCCAGGGTGCGCCCGTCGAGGTGAAAGTCGTTCTTCTCGTAGAAGCGCCGCGCCACGCCATTGGCCTCCGCGCACCACAACACGACGTCACCGCGCGGGTCGGCGTTCAGCGCCTTGGCGAGCAGCATGGCGCCCACGCCGTGGCGTTGGCTCGCCTGCGAGATGTAGAGCGCATCGAGTTCGAGCCGCTCGGGGTCGTCGGGGTCCGGCCCGAAGATCGTCATGCCGATCAACTGCCCGCCGGCCTCGGCGACCCACATCCGCCAGCCGGGACGGCTGAGGTCTCGGGGGTAGAGCAGCACGGCCCAGCGTCTCGGCGACGTGAGCACGTCGAGCACTTCCGCGGGCAGCACGCCGGACCAGGACTGCCGCCAGACCCGATAGTGCATCGCGGCCACCTCGGCGAAATCGGTTGGCGTCGCCTCGCGGATCGTGATGTCGGGCATTGAGGCCATTACGGCTCGAGGTAGGCGGCCAGGGCGTTAATCAGGCCGCGGCGCGCCATGTCCAGGTCGGCGTAGGAACCCAGCTGGCGCTCCGACACCAGGCCGCGCATCGCGCCGGGGATCAGGGCCGCGACCTCGCGGACCCGGTCCGGATCGACGGCCAGGCCCGCGAACGCGTGCTGGCAGGTCTCCAGCCAGCTTTTGCCCCAGGAGAACAGCTCGGCCGCCGTGCGCGGGTAGAGCCGCTCGAGCTCGTCGGGATCGCGCGGCAGTGCGGCCCGCAGGTTTTCGATCGCCCGCGAATCCGGGGACGCCAGGCCGCGGTAGAGGGTGTCGATGATCGCGCCGACCCGCTCGCGCAGCGGCGCGTCCGGCGAGACGGGCGTCGACAGGGTGGAGAACGTCGCGGCGCGCCGTTCGGCGGTGCGGTGCAGCACCGCCGCCCAGAACCCATCGGTGTCACCGAACTGGTACTGCACCGCGCCCCAGGTGGCGCCGATGTCCTTGGCAATCCGGTTGGCCGATACCGAGCCCGGTTCGCCGGAGGCCAGCGAGCGCAACGCCGCCTCGAGCATGCTTTCGCGAGTCGCGTGGCCCCGCCGGTTCGGGCGCCGGCCCGCGACGCCGGCCGCGCTGCTCTGACGGGTCATTCGCCGATCTTATCCACCGGCGCCGGTTCGAACGAAGAGTTTCATAGAGGGTACTTTGATTTCTCCGCGTCGCGGCCTATCATTCCTACGCGAGGGAGGGCAGCTCACATGGCAGGGCTCGATGGCTAAGCCACCGTTGTCGATGAAACCGACCGGCTGGTTCCAGGTCGCCTGGTCCGACGAGATCGGCGTCGGCGACGTGCACAAGATGAAGTACTTCGACCAGGAACTGGTCGCCTGGCGCGCCGAATCCGGCGAGCTGACCGTGATGAACGCCTATTGCGAGCACCTGGGCGCGCACCTGGGGTACGGCGGCAAGGTCGTCGGCGAGGTGCTGCAGTGCCCGTTCCACGGGTGGCAGTGGAGCCAGGAAGGCCGCAACGTCTGCATCCCGTACCAGGACCGACCCAACCGTGGCCGGCGCATCCGCACCTACCCGGTGGTCGAGCGCAACGCGTCGGTCTACATCTGGCACGACCTGGACCGCCGCGAACCCTACTTCGACGCTCCGGACGTGTTCGCCGCGTTCGATGACGGCAGCAGCGCCGACGACTACTACCCGCAGCAGCGGCTGTACCGGCCGGGCCTGGAACTGCACCCGCAGTACGTCCTCGAAAACGGGGTGGACTTCGCGCACTTCAAGTTCGTGCACAACACCCCGATCGTGCCGCTGTTCACCCGCCACGACTTCGCCGAGCCGGTGTCCTACGTCGACTTCACCATCACCTTCGAAGGCGACGACGGCCAGAAGATCGAGGACGTCAACAGCGGCGTGCAGGCCATCAACGGCGGCCTGGGCCTCGCGGTGACCAAGAGCTGGGGCATGATCGACAACCGCACCATCTCGGCGATCACGCCGATCGACGAGTTCACCTCCGATGTGCGCTTCATGGTGTACATCGGCCGCGTGCCACACAAAGACCCCGTAGCGGGCCTCGAAAAGGCTCGAGCCAAGGCGGACGAATTCGGGCGCGAAGTCATCCGCCAGTTCGAGCAGGACATCGAGATCTGGCAGCACCAGCGCTATTCGGATCCGCCGGCCCTGGCCCCCGACGAGTACGAAGGCTTCACCGCAATTCGCAAGTGGGCCAAGCAGTTCTACCCCGAGGCGCTCACATCGCAGGAAGGCTCAAGGCAATGAGTACAGCACCGGTTCGCGTCTTTCAGGTCGGAAGCGGAAACGTCGGCACCGAGATGATCAAGCGGATCGCCACCCAGCCGGACATCGAACTCGTTGGCGTGCACTGTTATTCGCCGGAGAAGGTCGGCAAGGACACCGGCGAGTTCGCCGGCCTGGCGCCCAACGGGGTGGCGTTCACCGGGACGATCGAGGAGATCATCGCCGCCAAGCCGGACGTGCTGACGTTCCACGGGGTGTTCCCCGACGAGGACCTGTACGTCGAGGTGCTCGAGGCGGGCATCAACATCGTCACCACCGCGGACTGGATCACCGGCTGGCACCGCGACAAGAACCACCCGCACCCTTCGGGCAAGCCGGTCAGCCAGCTGTTGGCCGATGCGTGCGAGAAGGGCGGCGCGACGTTCTACGGCACCGGGATGAATCCCGGCCTGAACCAGATCCTGGGCGTGGTGTGCTCTGCCGACGTCGCCGACATCGAGAACGTCACCACCATCGAATCGGTCGACGTGTCGTGCCACCACTCCAAGGACACCTGGATCGAGGTGGGGTACGGTCAGCCCGTCGACGACCCCGAAATCCCCTCGAAACTCGAGAAATACACCCGAGTCTTCGCCGACAGCGTCTACATGATGGCCGACTGCTTCGACCTGCGCCTCGACGAGGTCACGTTCAGCTACGAGCTGGGCGCGTGCACCAAGGACGTCGACCTGGGCTGGTACACCCTGCCCAAGGGCTCGCTGGGCGGCAACTACATCAAGTACCAGGGCATGGTCGACGGCGTGCCGCGGGTCGAGACGCACCTGGAATGGCAGATGACCCCGCACACCGACCCCAGCTGGAACATCAAGGGCTGCTACATCACTCAGATCCAGGGCGACCCCTGCATCTACAACAAGCACATGATCTTCCCCAAGCCCGGCGTCGACCTGTCCAACCCGGACAACTTCGCCTCCATCGGCATGACGGTCACCGGCATGCCCGCGCTCGCCTCGATCAAGTCGGTGGTCGCGGCGCCGCCGGGACTCATCACCAGCGCCGACCTACCCCTGCGCGGATTCGCCGGGCGGTTCAAGAAATAGCCGTTCGGGATGGTGAAAGTCATTGCTCCGCGCACCGCGGTCTAACTGCGGCGGCGGTCTCCACTCGGTGCGGCCACGGGTAGTTTTCCGTGTCCGCCAGCCCTTTTCGGCGAGCTTGTGGTGTGGCCAGCAGGCGAAGGTGAGGTTGTCCGCGTCGGTCCTGCCGCCGGCGGCCCAATCGTCGAGATGGTGCACCTTGGGCTTGCCCCGGTTTAGCGGACACCGGATTGCAGCGGTATGGCCGTTGCGGAAAGGTCCTCATGATGGGCCAG
>NZ_BAAGDE010000066.1:0-32315 GCF_054660795.1 Mycobacterium sp. MUNTM1 | reverse complement strand
TACAACTCCCCGACCACCCCGGCCGGCACCGGATGCAACCACGCATCCAACACAAACAACGCCGCCCCCGACACCGGTGAGCCGATCGGCGGGGTTCCAGATCCCGGCGCCAGCGGTGCGCTGATCGCCACACACATCGTGGTCTCGGTCGGCCCATAAGCATTGACCATCACCCGACCCGGCGCCCACCGATCCACCACCTCGCCCGGGCAAGCCTCACCCACCACCGCCAACGCCACCGACTCCAACCCCTCAACCGGCAACGCCGCCACCGCCGATGGAGTCTGCGTCAACACACTGACCTGCTCAGCAACCAGCACCCGGTGCAAATCCTGCGGCGAACCGGTCACCGCCTCGGCCACCACCACCACGCGCCCACCACGCAACAGCGCACCGAAGATCTCCCAGACTGACACGTCGAATGCCAACGAATGACACAGCGCCCACACCCCCGCATCCGGCAGCCCGGCATCCAACGACCCCAACAACTGCGTCACGTTGCGGTGAGTGATCGCAACACCTTTGGGCACCCCGGTAGTACCCGAGGTGTAAATCAGATAAGCGATCCCCTCGGCATCCGGCGCCGGTAGTGCCGTGCTGGGCTGGGCATCAAGAGCGGGATCATTGACATCGATCACGACCACATCACGCTCGTCGAGCCGCTCGGCCAGATCGGCGGTGGTGATCGCTGCGATCGGCGCGGCGTCGGCAAGCACGAAGCCGATCCGCTCCGGCGGCAGTCCCGGATCGATAGGCAGATACGCCGCCCCCGTCTTGAGCACCGCCAGGATCGAGGTGACCGCCTGGATCGACCGCGAAAACAGCA
The DNA here is from genome assembly GCF_054660795.1 of Mycobacterium sp. MUNTM1. Taxonomy (NCBI): domain Bacteria; kingdom Bacillati; phylum Actinomycetota; class Actinomycetes; order Mycobacteriales; family Mycobacteriaceae; genus Mycobacterium; species Mycobacterium sp. MUNTM1. The sequence continues at coordinate 31,489 of NZ_BAAGDE010000066.1, read as the reverse complement.
GCGCCACAGTCCGTCCCGGACCCGCGCCCGCGGCCGCGAGACTATGCGCCAACCGATTCGACGCCTCATCGAGCTCGCGGTAAGTCATCGAACGGGCTTCGGAGGTCACCGCCACCGCGTCAGGTGTCCGGGCCACCCACTCCGCGAACAGCGCCGGGATCGAGACCGACGTAGTCACCGACTCGGTCAAGACCGCCCGGTTACCGATCTCATCCAGCCGGGCGTGCTCGCCCGCATCCAGCAGATCCACCGATGAGAGCCGTCGTCCCGCGTCGGCGGTCATCGCCATCAAGACCCGCTGCAGCCGCGCGATCAACGCCTGGATGCTGGCGGCGTCGAACACGTCGGTGCGAAACTCCACGTGCCCCGAAATCCCCGCGGGCGCACCGGCTTCGGTCCAGTTTTCCTTAAGGAAGAAGACCAGATCCATTTTCGCGGTCTGGGTGTCCCCGAGCAGCGGAGTCACCTGCAGGTCAGCCAACGTCAGCCCGGTCTCGGGGACGTTGACCTGCCCGGGGAAGTTGTTCCAGCCCAACATCACCTGCACCAGCGGGTGATGGGCCAGGCTTCGAGTCGGGTTGAGCCGCTCCACCAGCACCTCGAAGGGCACATCCTGGTGCTCGTAAGCGGCCAGCCCGCGTGCTCGCACCTGAGCCAGTAGCTCGGCCACGGTCGGGTCGCCAGTCAGGTCGACGCGCAGCACCAAGGTGTTGACGAAAAAGCCCACGAGTTCATCGAGTGCGGGATCGCGGCGCCCGGCGATCGCGAAGCCCACCGCGACATCGTTGCTGGCGCTGAGTTTCGATAACAGCACCGCCAGCGCGGCCTGCATCACCATGAAACCGGTCGCGTTGTGCTCGCGACTCATCCGGGCGATCTGCTGCTGCAACAACGCTGGCCACTCCACCGCCACCCTGGCACCGCGCTGATCCGCCACCGGCGGGTAGGGCCGATCGGTGGGCAGCTGCAGCCGCTCGGGCATCCCGGCCAGCTCGAGTTCCCAATAAGCCAGCTGCGCGCCGATGCGGCTCTCACTGTCCTCGAGATCGCCGAACTGCGCGCGCTGCCACAGCGTGTAATCGACATACTGCACCGGCAACGGCGCCCAGTCGGGGGCCCGCCCCACACACCGGCTGGCATAGGCCACACTCATGTCACGCACCAGCCGGGTCGTCGACCACCCGTCGGCGGCGATTTCGTGTACGACGGCCACCATCACGTGCTCGTCGTCAGCGACACGAAAAAGCTTTGCCCGCAAAGGAATCTCGATAGCCAGGTCAAACCGGTAGCCCACCACGGCGCCGATGGCTTCCTTCAGCCGGTCCGCCGACCAGCCGGTGGTATCGGTGACCTCCCAGCCGAAGTCGGCCTGCTCGGCGGGTACCACCACCTGCCGCGGTATCCCATCGACCGCCCGGAACAGGGTGCGCAGGCTCTCGTGGCGGCCCACCACATCGACCAGCGCCGCAAGCAACGCGTCCGCATTTAGGTTGCCATTCAGCCGCAACGGCACCACCACGTTGTAAAGCGGTGAAGGGCCCTGCAATTGGTCGATAAACCACAACCGGCTCTGAGCGAACGACAGCGGCACCACCGCCGGTCGCTCGACCGGCTTGAGCGGTTCCAGGCCACCTCCCTGACCGATACGAGGCGCCAATTGGGCCACCGTGGGCGCCTCGAACACCGCACGCACCGAAAGATCGGCATCCAGACCGGTGTTGACCGCCGCGATCAGTCGCATCGCCGACAGCGAATCCCCACCCAAATCGAAGAACGAGTCGTCGACCCCGACCCGGTCCAGCCCCAGCACCTCAGCGAACACGCCGGCGACGACTTTTTCGGTCTCGGTCTGAGGCGCCCGGAAGGCCGTGGCAGCAAACACCGGTTCCGGCAAGGCTTTACGGTCAAGCTTGCCCGAGGACGTCATCGGGAACTCGTCGAGCACCACGATGTGGGTCGGCACCATGTACTCGGGCAACCACGCGCTCAACTGCTGACGCACCGCGGCGATCTTGGTGTTGGTCTGCGGGTCATTGGCGTGGGCGCCCCGGTGGTGGGTCCCGTCGGTCGGCAGATACAGATCGGTCAGCGGTGGGGTGGGGCGCTGGGGGTCGGCGGGGGTGATGAAGACGGCGTCCAGGGTGCCGGGTTGAGCGCCCCAGGTGACCGCGACGCGATAGCCGACGGCCTCACCGAGGCGGTGCAGTTGTTCGGGGACAACGGCCTCGACGTCGTCAGCGTGAGCGACCGCGTCGGCCAACGGCAGCCCGGCGGCCAGGCCGCGCTCGATGCCGACGTCGCTGCTCAGTCCGGTGCGAGGGATCTCGGTGACGCGGACAGTGTTGGGACGTTGGGCTATCAACCGCTCGTGCAGCCCACCCAGGCCCGCACACTGAGCCCACGCCCAGCTGTCCGCGGTTGCCAGTGAGCGCACCGCTGCGGGGGTTTTGTGGATGGTGACGTCGTAGCGGTACCGGTTCAGTTCGTTGTCGGCCATCCCGCGTTTGACTTCGATGCCGATTCCTGCCGCGGATGGCTGCTCCGCGGCCCAGGTGGTGAAAAACTCTGGGGCCAATAGTAATTCGGCCTCGCCGAGCACAGCGCGCTGAACTCGCTGACGAATCTCCGCGGCATCGGTGGCGGCGGTGCGGGCCAGCGCGATGCCCGTCTGAAACGCACTTTGCAGGCTGTGGTTACGCACGTCGCCGATGAACAATGCCCCGCCCGGTGCCAGCAACCGCATCGCCACGGCCATCACGTCACGCAGGTATCCCGCACTCGGGAAGTACTGGACCACCGAGTTGAGCACAACTACATCAAAATGGCCCTCCGGCAACCCGTCTGCGACATCGGCCGGCTGCACCCGCAGCCGCACCCGGTCGCCCCACGGCTGGCTGGCCACGGCCGCCTGCAGCTTGTGGATCGTCGGCGCCGAGAAGTCCGTCGCCCAATACTCGGCACACACCGGCGCGATCTGAGACAACACCAGGCCCGAACCCACGCCGAGCTCCAACACCCGCTGCGGCCGCAGAGCCAGAATCCGATCCACCGTGGCCGAACGCCACTCTTCCATTTCCTCAAGCGGAATCGGCTCACCGGTCAGGCTGCTGTTCCAGCCCCGGAAATCGTTGCCGAACTCCGGCGCATCGATTTCAGCGTCGTAGAGTTCGTCGTAGATGTTTTGCCACTGGTCGACGATCTCGGCGTCGTCATCCGCGGCAGCGGCGGCGGTGTGCTCGAGGGTGACATACGCGACGAGATGAGAGGCGTTGTCGCCGTGGTGCATAACGGCCGCGGCCTGGGTGACCTGCGGGCAGGCCAGCAAAGTATTTTCGATCTCGCCCAACTCCATGCGCTGCCCACGCAGCTTGATCTGGGTATCGACCCGGCCGAGATAGTCCAGCGTGCCTTCCGCAGTCCAGCGCACCAGATCCCCGGTGCGATACATCCGTGTCCCCGGGACCCCGTGTGGGCCGCCAAAAGGATTGGCCACGAACCGTTCCGCGGTCAACGCCATCCGACCGACATAGCCGTGTGCCACCGCCGGCCCGCTCAGATACAGCTCACCGACCACCCCGGGCGGGGCAGGGTTCAGCCGCGCGTCCAGCACCAGCGCACACACCCCCGCGATCGGGGCGCCGATGCGCACCGGCTGCCCCGCCGCCAGGGGTGCATGGGTAACCCAGATGGTGGCCTCGCTGGGCCCATAGGCGTTGAACATCTCCCGACCCGGCGCCCAGGCGGCAACCACCTCCCCTGGGCAGGCCTCCCCGCCGGTGATCAGCGTGCGAAGTCCGCCGAGCCTTGCCCGATCCAGCGACGACAGCACGGTCGGAGTCAACAACGCGGCATCGACCCGCTGGTCGTGCATCAAGCCGGTCAACGCCTCCCCGGCATACGCGTCCGGCGGCGCCACGACCAACGCCGCTCCCGGCGCCACCGCCAACAACCATTCAAAGAGCGACGCATCGAAGGTCGGCGCGGCCACCATCAGCACCCGTGCATCCGCGCCCAACCCGAACATCGCCTGTTGCGCGGCTGCCACCCCCAGCAGGCCGGCGTGGCTGACCGCGACGCCCTTGGGCACACCGGTGGATCCGGACGTGAAGATCACATAGGCGGTGTTATCCACACCCAATGGAGCCAGCCGGTCGGCGTCGGTGATCGGATCCGCGCAGCGCTCGGACACATCCAGACCATCGATGCGTAGCACTGGGCGCGTGCCGGCGACCGTGTCGGCGCTGCACGTCAGCACGCACACGGCGCTCACCGCGTCGAGCACCGCCGCAATGCGCTCCACGGGATGGGTCGGATCCACCGGCACATACACGCCGCCGGCCTTGAGCACCGCCCACCAGGCCACCAGCAGCTCGGCAGACCGGCCCATCGCCACGCCCACCGCGCGCTCGGGACCGACCCCCGTCTCGATCAACACCCGCGCCAACCGCGTCGACCATTGATCAAGCTCGCCGTACGACAGCTCCCGACCACCATCGACGACGGCCACAGCGTGCGGGTCGGCGGCCAGCGCCGCCGCCAGCAACGCCGGCGCCAGCCCCACCGGCGCGGTCACCCCGGCACCCGACCAGCCCGACAGCACCAGATCACGCTCACCGCGATCCAGCAGCGACACCTCACCCACCATTACCGAGGCATCGGCCACGACCGCCTCGATCACCCGGCCGAACCAGCCGACCAACCGCTCGATGCTGGAGCGGCCATAGAGATCCGTGGCGTAGGTCAACACTCCGGCGGCCATCGGCGCTCCGCCCGCGTCCTCGCCGGGCACCTCGCTCAGTTGGATGTCGATGTCGAATTTGGCGGTGCGGGTGCCCACCATCAGGGGCTCGACGCTGACACCCTCGAGCGCGATCTCGGGGCGCGCATTGTTCTGCAGGACGGTGGCCACCTGGAACAGCGGATGATGCGACGCGGAGCGCACCGGGTTGAGCTGCTCGACCAGCAGCTCGAACGGGACATCTTGGTTGCTGTAGGCATCCAGCGCCTTGTGGCGCACCTGCTCGATCACCTCACTGAACCGCTGCGCAGGACTCACCGCCACCCGCAACACCCAGGTGTTGACGAAAAACCCGACCAGCTCATCGAGCGCCGGATCCATCCGCCCGGCGATCGGGGTGCCCATCGTGACGTCCTCGCCGGCCCCGGCGCGGTGCAACACCACAACCATGGCCGCCTGCAACACCATTGAGGCGGTCGCGTTGTGCGCGGCGGCCAACGCCTTGACCCCCGCCCAGGTCTGCGGGTCGAGGCGCAGCTCCACCTCATCACCGCGATAGCTGGGCACCGGCGGGCGCGGCCGATCCGCGGGCAGCGACACCACCTCGGGCAGATCGGCCAGCTGCTGCCGCCAATACGCCAGCTGCGCCGCGATCACGCTGTCGGGATCGGACTCGGCACCCAACCAATCCCGTTGCCACAACGTGTAATCGGCATACTGCACCGGCAACGGCGCCCACTGCGGGGCCCAGCCCTGCCGCCGCGCCCGATACGCCTCGCCGATATCCCTGGCCATGGGAGCCAGCGACCAACCGTCAAACGCGATGTGGTGCACCACAATTCCGACCACATGCTGCTCGGGACCCACCGCATAGATCTGGGCCCGGATCGGGATCTCGGCCGACAAATCAAACCGATACCCCGCCAGCGCCGACAACTCGCCGACCAGATCCTGTTCGGTCAACGACACCACCGCCGCGTCCCCGCGCCGCCACATCCCCGGCTCGACCGGCACCACCTGCTGCAACGGCACACCATCGATGTCGGGAAATACGGTGCGCAACGACTCGTGACGTGCAATCACATCGTCCAGGGCGGCGCTCAACGCCTCGACGTCCAGGACTCCGTTGATCCGAAAAGCGGTCGGCATGTTGTAGGTCGCCACCCCGCCCTCGAACCGGTCCAGGAACCACAACCGCTGCTGGGCAAACGACAACGGCACCACCGCCGGCCGCTCCACGGCCACCAATGGCTTGCGCCCGTCCCCCTCGGCGCCGATACGCGGCGCCAACTGGGCCACCGTGGGCGCCTCGAACACGGTGCGCACCGCCAGGTGCACATCCAGGGCGCTGTTGACCGCGGCGATCACCCGCATCGCCGACAGCGAATCCCCGCCCAGGTCGAAGAACGAATCGTCGACACCGACCCGATCGAGCCCGAGCACCTGGGCATAAATCCCGGCCAGGATCTCCTCGGTGGCGCTAGCCGGGGCGCGGTAGCCGTTGCCCGAGGTGTATTCGGGGGCCGGCAGGGCACGGGTATCCAACTTGCCGTTGACCGTCAACGGCAACGCATCCAACGCCACCACCGCGGCCGGAACCATGTAGGCCGGCAGCCGCTCCGCCAGCGCGCTGCGCAGGTCGGCCGGATCCGCAGTCCCGGTGACATAGCCCACCAAGCGCTTATCACCGGGACGGTCCTCGCGGGCGACCACCACCGCCTGCTCCACCCCATCCAGCCGGGCCAAGGCGGCCTGGATCTCACCGAGTTCGATGCGATAGCCGCGGATCTTCACCTGCTCATCGGCGCGACCCAGATAATCCAGCTGCCCATCGCCGCCCCAAAACACCAAATCCCCGGTGCGATACATCCGTGATCCCGGCGCTTCGGCGCCGGCGAACGGGCACGCCACGAACCGCGATCCGGTCAAAGCGGCTCGGCCTACGTATCCGTAGGCCAGCCCGCCGCCGGCCACATACAACTCCCCGACCACCCCGACCGGCACCGGACGCAACGACGCATCCAGCACGAAAAAGCCCAGATGCGCCAACGGCACACCGATGGGGCTGACATTGCGACCGACATCGTCGCCGACGATCTCGCGGAACGAGGCATGCACCGTCGTCTCGGTGATCCCGTACATGTTGATCAGCTGAGGCAACCGCGGGTGCTTGCCCAGCCACGCCCCAAGACGCTGGGGCTCTAGCGCTTCGCCACCGAATACCACCGTCCGCAGGTTGAGCCGACCATCGGATTCAGGTACGCGCGCATCGGCGGCTTGCAGCGCATAAAACGCCGACGGCGTCTGACTCAACACGGCGACCTGCTCGGCAATCAGCAACGCGTGCAAGTCTTCCGGCGAACGGACGACCTCGTCGGGCACCACCACCAGCCGCCCCCCATGCAGCAGCGCACCGAAGATCTCCCACACCGAAAAGTCAAACGCCAACGAATGACACTGCGACCAGGCCCCCGGGCCCCGCAGCTCCTGGTCGGCATTCAAGGTTGCCAGCAGCCGGAGCACGTTCTGGTGCGCGACGGCCACACCCTTGGGCACCCCGGTCGTACCCGAGGTGTAAATCAGGTAGGCGATATTGTCGGGCGCCGGCGCCGGCAAACCCGCGCAGGGGTAGCCCGGGATGCGAGGGTCGTCGACATCAAGGACCGGCACTTGGCGCTCATCCAGGCGACCGCCCAACCCCGCAGTGGTGATCGCGGCGATCGGTGCGGCATCGGCGACCATGAACTCCATCCGCGCCGCCGGGTGTGCCGGATCGAGCGCCAGATACGCCGCCCCGGTCTTGAGCACCGCCATGATCGCCACGACCGCCTCGGCCGACCGCGGCAACAGCAGCGCAACGCACTCTCCGGGGCCGGCGCCCATACCAGTCAGCAAGTGCGCCAACCGGTTCGACGCCTCGTCGAGCTCCCGGTAGGTCATCGAGCGACCGTCACAGGTCACCGCCGGCGCTTCGGGCGCACGCATGACCTCGGCGGCGAACATCGCGGGAATCGACGCCGCGGTTGACGCCGTGCGGGCGAACACCGAGCGGTTGCCGATCTTGTCCAAGTGCGCGTGCTCCTCGGCATCGAGCACATCCACCGACGACAACCGCTGGTTGGGATCGGCGGTCATGGCCGCCAGCACCCGCCGCAACCGCTCGATCAGCGTTTCGATGGTCTCGGTGTCGAACACGTCGGTACGGAACTCCACCGTGCCGCCGATCCCGGCGAGTTCACCGGCCTCGGTCCAGCGCTCGGCCAACGAGAACGTCAGGTCCATCCGGGCGGTGCGCATGTCGACGGGCATAGGCGTGACCTGCACATCACCCAACGCGAGCGCGGCGGTGGGGTCCCCGGCGAAGTTCTGCCACGCCAACACCACCTGCACCAGCGGATGATGGGCCAGCGACCGGGTCGGGTTGAGCCGCTCCACCAGCACCTCGAAGGGCACATCCTGGTGCTCGTAGGCGGCCAGACTACGTGCACGCACCTGCGCGAGTACGTCGGCGACACTGGGATCCCCGGCCACATCAACCCGCAACACCAGGGTATTGACGAAAAAGCCCACCAGTTCATCGAGTGCGGGATCGCGGCGCCCGGCGATCGGGAACCCCACTGCCACATCGGGATTGGCGCTGAGCTTGGCCAGCAGCACCGCCAGGGCGGCCTGCATCACCATGAAGCTGGTCGCGTTGTGCTCGCGCGCCACACTGCGCACCCGCTGTTGCAGCTCGGCCGGCCACTCCACGGCCACACTGGCGCCGCGCTGATCGGCCACCGGCGGGTAAGGCCGGTCGGTGGGCAACGCCAGCCGCTCGGGCATCCCGGCCAGGGCCCGCTCCCAATAGGCCAGCTGCGCACCGATGCGGCTGTCAGTGTCCTCGAGATCGCCGAACTGCGCGCGCTGCCACAGCGTGTAATCGGCGTACTGCACCGGCAACGGCGCCCAGCCCGGGGCCTGCCCAGCACACCGGCTGGCGTAGGCCACCCCCAGATCAGCCACCAGCGGTGCGATCGACAAGCCATCGGCGGCGATATGGTGCACCGCAGCCACCAGGACATGCTCGTCGTCGGCGATGCAGAAAAGCCGTGCCCGCAAAGGGATTTCGGCGGCGAGGTCAAACGGAAGACGCACCGCCGCCTCGATGGCGTCCGCCAGCCGGCTTGCCGACCAGCCGGTGGCATCGATGATCTGCCAGCCCAGGTCGGCTCGCTCGGCGGGCACCACCAACTGTCGGGCGATCCCGTCGGGGGCGACGAACAGGGTGCGCAGGCTCTCGTGACGGCCCACCACATCGGCCAGCGCCGACCCCAACGCGCCGGCATCCAGCGGCCCGCTCAGCCGCAACGCCACCGCCATGTTGTAAACCGATGACGGCCCCTGCAACTGATCGATAAACCACAACCGCTGCTGGGCAAACGACAACGGCACCACCGCCGGCCGCTCCACGGCCACCAACGGCGCCAGCCCACCCCCCTCGACACCGATACGGGGCGCCAACTGAGCCACCGTGGGCGCCTCGAACACGGTGCGCACCGCCAGGTGCACGTCCAGCCCGGCGTTGACCGCGGCGACCAGGCGCATCGCGGAAAGCGAATCCCCGCCCAAGTCGAAGAACGAATCGTCAACCCCGACCCGCTCGAGTCCGAGGATCTGGGCGTAAATGCCGGCCAGGATCTCCTCGGTGGGGCTGGCTGGGGCTCGGTAGCCCGCGGTCTCGGCGTAGTCGGGCGCCGGCAGGGCGCGGGTATCGAGCTTGCCGTTCACCGTCAACGGCAGCGCAGCCAAGGTCATCACCGCGGTCGGGACCATATAGTCCGGTAGCCGCTCGGCCAGCGCGCTGCGCAGCTCGGCCGGATCGGCGGTCCCGGTGACATAACCCACCAGGCGCTTATCGCCCGGGCGGTCCTCGCGAGCGACCACCACCGCCTGCTCCACGCCATCCAGCTCGGCGAGCACCGCCCGGATCTCCCCGAGCTCGATGCGGTAGCCACGAATCTTGACCTGCTCATCAGCACGCCCCAGATACCGCAGCTGCCCGTCAGCGCCCCACCGCACCAAATCCCCGGTGCGATACATCCGCTGTCCGGACTCCCCGAACGGACATGCGACAAAGCGCGACCCGGTCAACGAGGCCCGGCTCACATACCCACACGCCACGCCGCGACCGGCCACATACAACTCGCCGACCACCCCGGCCGGCACCGGACGCAACCACTCGTCGAGGACGAACAGCGCCGCGGTCGATACCGGCGCACCGATCGGCACCACACCGGCCCCGGCCGATAGCGGCGCGCTCAACGACGCGTACACCGTGGCCTCGGTGGGGCCATAGGCGTTGATCACCACCCGGCCCGGCGCCCACGCATCAACCACCTCGGCCGGGCAGGCCTCACCGCCGAGCAGCAACGCCACCGACTCCAACCCTTGCGGGCACAGCGCGGCCACCGCCGATGGGGTTTGGGTGAGCACGTTGACCCGTTCACCGACCAGCAACGCGTGGAAATCATCCGGCGATCCGGCCACCTCGTCGGGGACGACCACCAGCCGGCCCCCGCCGAGCAGCGCGGCCCAGATCTCCCATACCGAGAAGTCGAAAGCATAGGAGTGGCATTGCGTCCACACTTGTTCCGGCGGCAGGCCTGAGGGCTGCGAGTCGGCCACATGGGTCAGGTTGTGGTGGGTGACCGCCACTCCCTTGGGGACACCTGTGGTGCCCGAGGTGTAAATGAGGTACGCGATGTCCTCCGGGGCCGGCGGCGGTGGCGCCGTGCTGGGTTGGGTTTCCACAGCGGGGTCATTCAGATCGATGACCGTCAGATCGCGCCCGTCCAGCCGCGGGCGTAGGTCCGGGGTGGTGATGGCGGCGACCGGGGCGGCATCGGTGAGCATGAACTCGATCCGGGCCGCCGGCAGCGCCGGATCGATCGCCAGATAAGCCGCCCCCGTCTTCAGCACCGCCAGCATCGCCACGACGGCCTGGGCCGAGCGTTCCAGCAGCAACGCCACGCACTGCCCCGGCCCCATACCGCGGTCGGTCAGCAGGTGGGCCAACCGATTCGCGGCCTCCTCGAGTTCCCGATACGTCAGGGCGCCGCCCTGGAAGCTGACCGCCACCGCCTCGGGAGCGCGGGCGACCTGGCGGGCAAACACCACAGGAATCGACACCGGCGCCGGTGCGGGCTGGGTCAACACCGCCCGGTTGCCCCACCCATCCAGACGGGCGCACTCACCCGCACCCAGCACGCCCACCGACGGGAGCCCTCGGCCCGGATCGGCGGTCATCGCCGCCAAAACCCGCTGCAACCGTCCCGCTAGCTCGGAGACGTCAAAATCCGAGAACAGCTGCCCAGCGCCGGCCGTACCGAGGGAGAGTTGGTCGCCGTCGCCGGAGAAGACCAAGCCAAAGCCACCCCGGTGGCCAAGATTGGTATACGACGCCGATGCCGTCACACCACCGAAGGACAGCGTGAAACTGGATGGGAGGAAATTGACGCTGACCCGGTCGGCTGACTGCCCCGGGCCGCGGGCATAAACCTTGCGCTCAAGAGCCTGCACCGGAAATCTTTGATGCCGCAGCGCTTCCCTTATCTGCGTGTCAACATGGGCACAAAATCCGGCAACCGTCGATTCCGGCGAAACGCGTAACACCAACGGCACCACGCCGGCCACCATCCCGGGAAGCGTCTTCAGCTCCGGGCCTACTCGCCTGCTGACCGGGAAGTCGAACACCACCTCTGAGCCGTCACCGCACCACCCGCGCAACAAAAGTGCGCACGCCGCGGTGATGACCGATGATCGCGGCACGTTCCACGCTCGGGACAACTCGTCAACGCGGCGAACGACATCCGGGTCCAGCTGAACGGGCGCGGACGGATGCGACGGACCATGCTCGCCGGGGGCCTGAGGTAACCGGTAGGGCGATCCATCTTCCGCTGGAAGGTGTTCAGCCCAGTAGGCCTGGTCATCGAGAAAATCGGTGGACGCTTCGTACTCTGCTTCGCAGTCAACCAGGTCCTGCAACGAGCCGAAGATGGAGGGTGGGATCGGCGCGCCGGAAACAATTGCAGAGTAGACGGATGCAATCCGTTGGCCCACCAGCGCAATGCCGGATCCGTCAGCGACTATGTGGTGGCTGCACGCGAACAAATAGAATTCATCGAACCGCGCCCGGAACAGCGCAAATTTGAACAGTGGGCCGGTGAACGGCATCGGCGTGCGTTGGATCGAGGACGCTACCTCGTGGGCGTCCCGCACGGCATCGTCCGAGCCGCTCAGGTCATAGAAGGCCAGCTCGACATCCGGGTACTCCATCGGCCGCTGGAATACCTGGCCATCCACCTCGAAGATGGCGGCCCTACCCGGTTCGGCCTCTTGCACCGCCCGGCGGATCGCCCACTCGAGGGCGTCACGCTCTACCGGACCCTCGATTTTGACGAACAGGCCAAGCTGCCACTCCGTACCGAGTTGACCCGATTCCTGCGCAAGCCAAATGTCCAGCTGCCCACGCGTCAGCGGATAGGCCTGGCCGTCGGGATCAGTCGGCCGCACGCACGGTTCAACGATCAAAACCACGGCCGACCAGCCTCTCGCGCAAGCTCTTCGGACGGATGTCGGCCCAGTTCTGCTCGATGTATTCCAGGCACGCAGCCCGATCCGCTTCCCCGTAAACCATCTGCCAGCCGGCTGGAATCTCCGCGAACGCCGGCCACAGGCTGTGCTGCTCCTCGTCGTTGATCAAGACGAAAAAGCTGCCGTTGTCATCGTCAAACGGGTTGGTGCTCACCGGTCCTCCAAGTTTCGCTTTGGCATGAGCCGAACAGTTCAGTGCACTAGCTGTTGCTGACCGGGCGCCCGAAAGCGGTCTCGACGAAGTGCATGCCCAGAGCGTCGTGGCTTTCAATCCTGTTGTCAGGCTTATCAAGTCGGTAGCGTAGTCAAGTCGACCACATAGAGTGGTAACTGCAAGCCGACAGAGTGGTGGCTCTCCAGCAGCAGGAAATTGCGCAGCCGAAAATTAGCCTTTCAACGCGTATTATGTTGTGTACCAGTGGTTTTGCCGATGATAGCGGCGTCGCGCCTTGCCTGACACTGCACCGCCGCGGCCTCGACACGGTGCTTCGCGATATCCGGTAGGGGTTTTCGACGGGCATGAATCATCGCGGAACGTCCGTCATGACGTGCCGATGTCGTCGTCTTGTGTCCTGGACGAATCCGGGCTAGCAGCTGACGCGCTGGTCGCGTGACACGACCCCACCCGCTATCACCCTGCGCAGGAGGGGTTTTCGATTTTCAGTTGGTTGCTGTCATCAGAGGCGTAGGCGGATAACGAGCCGGCGGCGGAGCCCCCTACCGGCAGGCCCGCCCGACGCCCGGACAACCCTTTGCTTCACGACGCATCTCGATTGATCAGATGGATGAGTTGGTCACGGTTGTTGATGCCGAGCTTGGTGAAGAGGCGGTACAAGTGCCCCTCCACCGTGCGTACCGAGATGACCAGCCGGTCGGCGATCTCGCGGTTGGACAGCCCGGCCGCCACCAGATTCACGATCTGACGTTCACGTCCGCTGAAGGGAAGCGGGTGCGCCGCGGCCTCGAGCGCCGGTGTGCGTGACCCGCATTGGTTGGCCAACGCGTGCGCCCACGTCGACGACTCGACCTCCTTGCGGCGGTCGCCCCGGCGGGCATGTTCGCCGGCCGCCTGCGCCGCCGCGTCGGCGGCGAAAGCCGATGCGCCGAGATCGGCGAAGCGATGGGCCGCGGCATCGAGCAGGTCACCATCGTGTTGTGCCAGGCCGCGGGCGTGGTCGGCAACCGCTTGTGCGGATGCGGAGTTCAATGTTCGCGCGAGCTCATCCACTCGCGCGGCCTGCGAACGATCGCCGAAGCGAATGGCTGCATGGCGCGCCCGCATCTCCGCCACGTGCATCCCGGCCGTCCGCGCGACCTGTGCCGCTTGCGCTGCATGCGACTGGGCGCCCGCCGTGTCGCCGGCCGCTGCTCGTTCCCAGGCTCGAGCGAGTTCGAGTTCCGGCAAGAACACCCCGACATGTGGTCCGTACGCTTCCTCCGCCCGCCGCAACGCCGCAGCGGCCGCCGCGGCGTCCCCGCGCATCCCCGCGGCCTGGGCCAGCAGGGCGGCCACGACAAGCAACCAAGGTGACGGAAAGCCTTGGGACAGTTGAGAGATGGACCGGTCGAGCGTGGCGCACGCCGCGGGGAGCTCACCGCGGGTGACCTGCACGAGTCCGAGCATCGCGTCGACCATGGCCTCCGCTGCGGGAAGACCGGTAGCCAATGCGGCGTAACGCTTGTAGATTCGGTCGGCCGCCGGATAGTCGCCGGCGGCGTTCGCAACCATGACCTCGGCCAGTCCGATGGCGAACCGCTGCGCTCCCGCTCTGCAGAGCGTCGTCGCGCGCACGCCGGCAGCGGCGATGCGGCCGACCTCGGAAAAACGTCCGGCCGCCATCAGGGCGCCGCATGTCGCGACAGCCGCCCACACAGTTGCCATCGGCACTACCCCGGGCTCACACAGCCCGGGCCCGAGCTCGATCGTCGTCTCAACGTCGCCGCGGAAGAACCCGATCGAAACCTCGAACGCATTGATCAGCTCGAGGCCGCCCTCGGTCACGAGACGCTGTTTCACCTCGGTGAGCACGCGCATCGCCGTTTCGGCGTCACCGCATCCCCATGCCAAGTTCGCGGCGCGCATACAGCCCCATCGTGCGATCAACCACTCGTCGGCGTCATCGACATCGGCGTCCATCAGGATGGACTCGGCCTCGTCGCCGCGGCCCTGCCAGCTCACCGCCTCGGCTAGCACCAACGCGGCCGGCAGCCCACCACCACGATCGACCGCAAACCTCGCCAGTTGCTCACCCAGCACCACATTGGACAACGCCAACGCGTCCGCCGCAGCCTTGACGGCCACATCGAGGTCGGGTTCCAAGTCGCTGCGCATCATGAACTGCGCCAGCTGGATACGGCCGCGAGGATCAGAGATCTGTGAGCGCCGCCCCACCGCCCGCAGATGCCGTCGCAGAGCTTTGGCCAATATGCCGTTGAGTTGCCGCGAGCGCACCACCCCGGCATGGCGGACCGCGGCTTCACCGAGCATGGGGTGATTCAACTGCGCCACGGTGTGGGATCCGTCGGCAACCAACTGGATCAGACCACGACGCTCCAGGTTCGCCATCGCGTCCGCATCGCAGATGTCACGCAGGATTTCCAACTCCAGCAATTCGGCGGTGGCCAAGATCTCCACCACCTCCAGTTCCTCGGAACTCAGCGACTGCAGCCGAAACTCCAAGGCGTCGTTGAGTTCGCGATCCGCGCGCAGCGGGCCCTGAAGGTGCCAGCCCCGATCGGTGTGTACCAAAGTCCCGTTTTCCCGGCCCGCGGTCAGAAAACCGCGCAACAGCAAGAGATTTCCTGCGCTGCGCTCATACAACTCATCGACCAACCCGGGCTCGACCGGACCACCCAGGACCGCGTCGGCCAACAGGCCGGTCTGCTCACGGGTGAAGGGATCGATGTGAACGGTCAGCAGCAGGCGCTCTTTCAACAACGCAGTCACCGCATCCAAGACCGGATCGCCCGACCGAATCGTCACGATCAACCGCGCACTACGGCTGGCCGCAAGTTGATTGATCAACGTGGCCGACAACGGGTCGAGCAACTGCGCCTCGTCGACCACCACCACCAAGTTCTTGTCTTGGCCCAGGGTGTTGTGCGCGGCCGCCAGCATGATCGCCGGTTCATGCCCGACTCCGAGGCTGACCACACGAGAAAACGCTCCCAGCGGCACAGCACAACCCGTTTGAGTGCCCAGCGCGAATCGCACCGTGCGCCCTGCCGATTCAACCGTCTTGGCCAGCATGCGGGCCAGTGTGGACTTGCCCACCCCGCTGTCCCCGACCAACGCCACCCCGTTGAAGTCCCCGTTGTTGAGCGCCGCGAGCGACCGCCGGAACTCCACGTCGCGTCCCACAATGGGCCATGTCGACCCATTAACCCGTTGCGTCAAATGCTGTATCTCCCCACTCCCGCCGAGGTGCCGACGTGGCAACCAGACTGTTGCTGGGCCGCACTCCGTCTGCCTCGATCCATTGCGGTTCGCATCGGCCGGATGACCCGTTGAGCTCGCCGCGCTACATGAAGCCGGAACGCGCCGCCGCCAGATAAAGCCCGAAGAAGTCATCGGAAGCCGAGGTCGCGCCCGAGCAGGCCGACGGGACCACGTCCCCGACTACCTGAAATTGCCTCGGCGGGACCGTATCTGCGGGTCCGGATGGGTGGACACCGTGAATAGCGGTCACGATCGTGTGCCTCCGACTACCTATCATGGGCCGGAGCGTATGGCCGCTCGAGCGGGCGCCGCCGGAATCTCTAGGGAAGTCGAGTGGTCTGCGCGCCGAGATAGAGTAGCGGCCCCTGGAATTTCATAGGGTTTCTATGTAAACTTAGCCTGCATAGGGGTGAACATCGCCACTGCGACCGAGCGACGGGCTGCCAGGGCCCAACAACTCGGTTGCTACAAAGGGCTCTCGGCTTGTCAGCTGCGCGAGCTGTTCGCGACTGTTGACGCCGAGCTTGGTGAACAGGCGGTAGAGGTGCCCCTCCACCGTGCGCACCGACAGGACCAGCCGCTCGGCAATGTCCCGGTTCGACAAGCCGGCCGCGACCAAAGTCACGATCTGACGCTCACGATCGCTGAAGGGAAGCGGACACATCGCGGCCTCGGTCGCCGGCGTGCGCAACTCGCAACGCTTGGCCAAAGCGTGCGCCCAGACCGACGACTCGTATCGCTTGCCGCGGTCGCCGCGGCGCGCGTGTTCGCCGGCCGCCTGCGCAGACGTATCGGCGGCGCACGCCAAGGCACCGAGATCGGCGAACAAACGCGCTGCGGCATCGAGCAGATCGCCGTCGCGTTGCGCCAAACCGCGAGCATGATCAGCGACCGCACCGGCCAGCGCCGTGTCCAGAATGCGGGCAAGCTTCGCCAGCCTCGTGGCCTGCGAACGATCGCCGAAACGGACCGCCGCATGGCGTGCCCGCATCTCCATCACGTGCGTCCCCGCGGCCCGCGCGATCTCCGCCGCTTGCAGGGCGTGCGTCTGGGCGGCCTTCTCGTCGCCGGCCGCTGCCCGCTCCCAGGCGCGCGCAAGCTCGAGTTCTGGCACATACACCGCAACATGCGGTCCATAGGCTTTGTCCGCGCGCCGCAATGCCGCGGTGGCCGCCGCGTTGTCACCGCGCGCGCCCTCGGCCTGGGCTTGCCAGGCCCCCACCAGCACCAACCAGGGCGACGCAAAGCCCTGCGCGAACACACCGATTGCGCTGGTGAACAAAGCGCACGCCGAGGTCAGCTCTCCGCGGCTCAGTCGAAGGAGCCCGAGCATCGCATCGACCATGGCCTCCGCTGAGGGAAGACCGTCGGTCATCGCGGCGTAACGCTTGTAGATCCGCTCGGCCGCGCCGTCATCTCCTGCCGCCGTCGCGGCCATCATCTCGGTCATCCCGATGTTGAATCGATGCGGCCCCAACCCGCACAGCGCAGCCGCACGCACCCCGACGTCCGCTAGGCGGCCGACTTCGGAAAAGCGCCCGGCCGATCCCAATGCGCCGCAGGTGGGGAAAACCGCCCATACGGTCGCCACCGGCACCACATCGGACTCGCACAAGCCGGGCCCAACCTCGAGCGTCGTCTCGACGTCCCCATGGAAGTAGCCCATGGACAGCTCCAACGCATTGATGAGGCTCAGGCCGGCCTCGCATGAAACACGCTTCTTCACGGCGTCGAGTTCCCGAGTGGCGGCTTCGACGTCCCCGCAACCCCAGAAGAAGTTGGCGGCGCGCAGACAGCCCCATCGCGCGATCAAAAAGTCGTCGCCGTCGTCCGGTTCGGCGTCGGTCAGCACCGAGTCCGCCTCGTCGCCGCGGCCCTGCCAGCTCACCGCTTCGGCAAGCACCAACGCGGCCGCCAGCCCACCACCGCGATCGACCGCAAACCTCGCCAGTTCCTCACCCAGCACCACATTCGACATCGCCAGCGCTTCCTGCGCCGCTTCGATGACCACATCGAGGTCGGGTTCCAAGTCGCTATGGATCATGAACTGCGCCAACCGGATCCGGCCTCGCAGCCCGGACGACCCCATGAGCCGGCCCCCGGCCCGCTCATGCCTCTGTAGCGCTCGCGCGATTTTGCCGTTGAGTTGCCGCGCGCGCACCATGCCAGCGTGCCGGGTCGCGGCTTCGCCGAGCATCGGGTGATTCAACTGCGCCACGGTGTGGGATCCGTCGGCAACCAACTGGATCAGACCACGGCGCTCGAGAGCCGCAACGGCCTCCGCATCGCAGATGTCGCGCAGGATCTCCCACTTCAGCCGCTCGGCGGTGGCCAAGAGCTCCACCACCTCCAGTTCCTCGGAACTCAGCGATTGCAGCCGAAACCCCAGAACATCGTGAAGTTCGCGATCCGCGCTCAGCGGGCCCCGCAGTTGCCAGCCTTGCTGCGTGTGGGCCAATGCCCCGCTTTCCCGGCCCGCGGTCAGAAAACCACGCAGCAGCAAGGGATTCCCCACACTGCGCTCAAACAACTCATCAACCAACCCCGATTCGACCGGACCACCCAGCACCGTGCGGGCCAATAAAGCCGTCTGCTCGCGGCTGAACGGTTCCACGTGGACGGTCAGCAGCAGGCGCTCTTTCAACAACGCAGTCACCGCGTCCAGCACCGGTTCACGCGAGCGGATCGTCACGATCAACCGCGCACTACGACTGGCCGCGAGCTGATTGATCAACGTGGCCGATAGCGGATCGAGCAACTGCGCGTCGTCGACCACCACCACCAGGTTTTTGTCCTTGCCCAAGGTCTCATGCGCGGCGGCCAGCATGACCGCCGGCTCATGGGCCACCTGAAGACTCACCGCGCGGGAAAATGCGCCCAGCGGCACAGCGCAACCCGTTTGAGTGCCGAGCGCGAATCGCACTGTGCGCCCTGCCGATTCAACCGTTTTGGCCAGCATGCGGGCCACGGTGGACTTGCCCACCCCGCTGTCGCCGACCAACGCAACCCCGTGAAACTCCGAGTTGTTCAGCGCCGCCAGCGACCGCCGCAGCTCCACATCGCGGCCCACGATGGGCCACGCCGACCCGACTTCCCCCGGCACCGTGAATCCTAGACTTGCTGAGGGGGCTTGGGCGCCAGGGCTTTTCGGAATGCCGAGGGCGCCCCCGGCGGGCGCCTTCTCGGATCCCGCACGGGCCCAGGACAAGTCCCAGCGACGGCAATTAAGCGACGATCTTGTGGCCGATTGCGGTCGCGTCCCGGCGGCCGACGCAGCAGCCTGCCCACTGGCGACTGCGCCAACTCGCTCTTCGTACGCACCGGACCCAACTCCTTCTGCAGCCCAGTAGTTGCCAGAAATATACCCCTATATTGGCGCGACAGCAAACGCTGTTCCTGCGCTGGGATTCGACGCCGGTGTAAATTGTTGTATGGGTTATACAGGTGTTTCATAGATTCTCGCCTGCCTTGTGGAGGGGTACACAGCAAACAACAGCTTCAGCGCGCCGCTTCGGATGAGAGTGCCAACCGAGGCAACACCTGCGAGATTTTGGGTCTTGGATTGCGTGACTGGCTAACAGCGTCGACGGTGTCCGCCAGCTCGGGGAATTCGGCTTTTAGTGGCGCCTCGGCATCTGAGTCGGGCGCCGTGCGTACAGCGCCGGGGGTGGTTCGCAACAGACTTCAGGCGCCGGTTCGACTTTGCTGCACTTTGTCACGACCTCGCGCCTTGCTGGTCCAAATCGCCGTGCGTTGCTTCGCCGACGCGAAACACGCAGGGGCCCGCAATGTGAAACGCCGAGTGCGTCCGGGCCCCACGATCGACGGTCGATCCCGCGCGATCGCACTGGCCCCATGCCGCCCGCCAGCAAAACCGGGCATCCGCGGTCGGCAATGAGCGCGCCGTTTTCCGACTTAAGGTATGAAAACCCCGTGGCGAACTGTACACAGCAGTACACGAAACGCATTCAACCGTACGTTGATGAAAATGTAAAACGGAGCGGCCGCTCCTGTGGATAAACCCGGCGGCGCGCTTAACGAGGCGCAGATCCCAAGGTCACGGTCGTGCACCTGAATGCCCATATCGGTCGAATGGTTGCCTGTAACCATCGGCGGCGCCTGTAACATGGGTACACACAGTTGGCGTTCGCATGAAATGAGAGTGCATTGAAAGTCGACGGCGTCGAGGACAGCGGGCCGGAGGACAACGGGCCGGAAGACAGCGGGCTGGCAGCACGCCTGAACAAGCTCTTCGATCTGATGCGCAAAGCGGGCACCCCCCCGCTTTCCAATGCCGTGGCCGCGGCGGCAATCACCGATGAAACCGGCGTCCCGATCAGCCCGGCTTACCTGTGGCAACTCAGAAGCGGCCTCAAGACAAACCCCACTGTCGCCCATTTACGGGCGATCGCCGACTTTTTCGGCGTGCCGCCGTCCTATCTGATAGACCCTGGCACCGACCCGGCGATCGACGCGCAGTTGAATCTTTTGCAGGCGCTACGTGACAACGGCGTGCGCGATCTGGCGGCTCGTGCGTCCGGCTTGACTCCCCAGGCCCTCAACAGCCTGGTGGCGATCGTCGATCACCTCCGCGAACTCGAACGATTACCCCCCATCTCCTCCCGGCTAGATGACCAGTTGAATGCCGGCATCAAACGTTGACATTCTTGCGCTGACGCGCAGCCTGCCGATCCCAGTTCCCTGGGACCGGAACGCTTTCATCGAGAACTTGGGCCAAATGCGCGGTCGGGCCATCCGGCTCGTCCCGACGGATACAGCGGCGCTGGCGGATAGCCCGTGCGGGCTCTGGCTGGCCTGCGATGACGAAGACGTGATCCTGCACGAAACCGGAACCACCGACTACCACATCGACCAGATCGTGGGCCACGAGATCGGGCATATCCTGCTGGGTCATGGCCGCAGCGCCAGTCACGCCTGCGACGCGGCAGTGTGCCGGGCCTTGCCCGACCTCGACCCTGACACGGTGCGCGCGGTGTTGGGACGCGGGGACTACGCCGGTGACCAGGAGCGCGATGCCGAGATGTTCGCTTCCCTGTTGCTGATCGCCGCCGCAGAAGCCGCCGAACGTCACTCCATGATGCGTAGCGCCTTCTTCCGCCGCCAGTGACCTCCAGCATCCCAGGCGTCATTGCCTGGCCCGTGATCACGATCATGGTGATCGTTCTCGCGGCGCGTTTCCGCTGGTGCAGGGCCAACCTCTACCAGACTTACCTCAACAATGTGATGGCCTGGCTGCTGCTGGCCCAGCTGCTGCGTGAGCGCAAGGTCGAAGCGGTGTTGTCCGAGAGCGCTCTCATGACCGTGACCACCGCCCAGCAATTATCTTGTGCCGCAATGATTTTAGCGTGCGGTGAATTCGTCGGGTTCACCATGCTGTGGACCAAGATCTCTCCCGAGGAAACGCGCCGCAGTCACCGCTATTACCGCCTGGCGGCCGTCGCGCTGTCTGCCGCATTCCTGGGTGCGGGCACCCGGGCGCGCGTCGCGGGGCAGACGCTCGAGGTGTCCGGCGGCTGGGACGCGGTCTTGGCGCTGAGCCTGTACCTGACCATGATCGTCATCTTGGTGGCGCGGTTGCTGTGGATGTTCGGCTCGGAGCTGATAAGGGCCACCGAGCGTCGCGAGTCGCTGCTCGCCGCCGCCGGAATCCTTGCAGTGGTGGTGACGGCGGCAGCGTGCATGGAGGCGCTGGTGTTGGCGGTGAGCGACCAGCTCGGCTGGACCCGCACCGTGGAATTCCGGGGCCGGGTTCATGGCTCGGAATTCCTCTGGATGGCCGTCATCGTCTATCTCTTCGGCGCGGTGCCGCTCGTTGTCAGGCTGCATTCGTTTTTCGGGTTGGACCGCATCACCCGCACCTGGAAGCGTTTGCAGCCACTGCGCCTCAGCATGACAGCCGTGGTGCCGGAAAGCAGTTTCAGCATCGAGCATGACCACCGGCGATTTCAGAAGACCACTCTCCAGCTGCACCAAACCGTTATCGAAATCCGCGACGCGATCCTGCAGCTGCGCCACTATGTGCGTAGTACGGCGCCCGACCAGCTGGCCCAATTTCTCCAGGAAAACTCCGTGCCGGCCAACGAATGGGACTCCGCGACAGCCGCTTTCGAGCTGGCGCACGCCGCGGAGGCCAAGACCGCCGGAGATCGTCCCGAGACACCCGATCGGGCTTTTGCCGTGCGCTCCCGTTCCACGAACCTCTACGAGGAAGCCGTCGACCTGTTGGCGCTGGCGAAATGGTGGACGCCCGCGCGCGCAGCGGCCACACAGGTCGACTCAGATGGACCGGGCGCGGAAACGGCCCTGCCGGCCTGACCGAAGGATGCCGTCGTTCGGCTAGAGGGCCACGCCCAGTAGCGCATCGACGGCGGTTGCCACCAGCTTGGGCGCCTCGGCGTCATGACCACCGTATTCCAGCGCATCGGTGGTCCAGCCATCAAGCGCGGCAAGGGCTTTGGGAGTGTTCAGGTCGTCGGCCAGGTATTGGCGCACCCGCGCGATCACATCCTCGGCGTCCGGACCGGCCGGCAGTGCGGCCGCGCTGCGCCAGCGCCGTAGCCGGGCGAGGGCCTCGTCGAGCAGCTGATCGCTCCAGTACCGGTCGCCACGGTAGTGCCCGGCCAGCAGTCCCAGCCGGATCGCCGCCGGCTCGACGCCCCGGGCGCGCAGCTGCGACACCAGCACCAGGTTGCCGCGGCTCTTGGACATCTTGTGTCCGTCCCAGCCGATCATCCCGGCGTGCACGTAATGGCGTGCGAATCTCCGTTCGCCGCGCACACATTCGGCATGCGCGGCGGTGAATTCGTGGTGCGGGAAGATCAGGTCGCTGCCGCCGCCCTGGATGTCCAGACCGCTGCCGATACGGCTGAGCGCGATCGCCGCGCACTCGACATGCCAGCCCGGGCGGCCGGGGCCGAACGGTGATGGCCAGCTGGGCTCGCCGGGCCGGACGGCCCGCCAGAGCAGGGCATCGAGTTGGTCGGTCTTACCGGGCCGTTGCGGGTCACCTCCGCGCTCGGCGAACAGCCGCAGCATGGTGTCCCGGTCGTAGCCGGATTCGTAGCCGAACTGCGGAGTCGCGTCGGCGCGATAGTAGATGTCCGGGTAGTCGCCGTCGACGACGTACGCCGCCCCGGAGGCCAACATCTTCTCGACGAGTTCGACGACCTCGGCGACGGCCTCAGTCGCCCCGACGTATTCGCGGGGCGCCAGGATGCGCAGCGCCGCCATGTCTTCGCGGTACAGCGACACCTCACGCGCGGCCAGGTCGCGCCAGTCGATGCCGTCGCGCTCGGCGCGCTCGAGCAGTGGATCGTCGACGTCGGTGACGTTCTGGACGTAGTGGACGTCGTGGCCGAGGTCCAGCCACTGCCGGTAGACCAGATCGAACGCCAGATAGGTCGCCGCGTGGCCCAGATGCGTGGCGTCGTACGGGGTGATGCCGCAGACGTACATCGTCGCGGTCGAGCCGGCCGCCACGGGACGCACCTGCCGGTCAGACGTGTCATACAACCGAAGCTCCGGACCGCGTCCCGGCAATGCGGGGACCTGTGGGGACGACCACGACTGCATGGCAATCAGCCTAGGCGCGCCGACGATGCGGCCCGCGCGGCGGGCCGGGAAGGAGGCACGCAATGCGACCACGCGCGCCGACAATGCGGGCCTGGCCCACCCACCGCCATACCCGTCGCGAGCTATATCGCCACGGCGCGATTTGTGATTTGCTGAATCCGGTATCGGGCAAATTCGCTCAACGTCGACGAGCGAGGTGGTTGCCATGTCGACTGTCACACCTGACCGACCAGACACCGCAGGCGCGGCCGCGCAGCAAGAAGTCGTGGTCAGATGCCCCGCGACGGCACAAGTCATCGGCAGCGTGCCCATCTCGACGGCGGCCGGAGTCGAGGCCGTGGCCGCCCGGCTGCGCAAGGCCCAGCCGTTATGGCAGCAAATGAGCATCGAGGGCCGCGCGCGCTGGCTGGGCAAGTGGCGCGACTGGATGCTCGATCATCGCGACGAGCTGCTGACGCCGCTGCAGCTCGAAACGGGCAGGTCCTGGGGCGACACCGGCGTGGAGATCGCCGCCCTGCAGATCATCAATTACTGGATCGACAACGCCGCCGAATTCCTCGCCGACCAGGCGGTGCGCCCCTACGGCGCCGCGAATGCCGGCAAGAAGTTGACCCTGGTCTACCAGCCCTATCCCCTCGTCGGGGTGATCACGCCGTGGAACGGGCCTTTGTCGGTGCCGCTGCTCGACATTCCCGCGGCGCTGATGGCCGGCTGCGCCGTGCTGTCCAAGCCCTCGGAATTCACCCCGCTGGCATGGCGGGTGGCGGTCGAGGGCTGGAAGCAGATCGGGGCGCCGGACGTGCTCGACGCGGTGTTCGGTTACGGCGAAACCGGTGCGACGCTGGTTAATACGGTCGACTACGTGATGTTCACCGGTTCGGTGAACACCGGGCGCCGCATCGCGGTCGCGGCCGCCGAGCGGCTCATCCCCTGCAGCCTGGAGCTCGGTGGCAAGGACGCGATGATCGTGTGCGCCGACGCCGACATCGACCGTGCCGTCGACGGCGCGGTGTGGGGCGGCTTCGTCTACACCGGGCAGGTGTGCATCTCGGTGGAGCGGGTCTATGTCGAGGAGCCGGTCTACGACGAGTTCGTAAGCAAGTTGGTGGCCAAGACATCTGCGCTACGCAACGGGATGGACTCGGCGCACGACTACTCCTGCGAGGTCGGGTCGATGACCACCGCGCAGCAACTCGCGATCGTGACCCGCCATGTCGACGACGCTGTGAGCAAGGGCGCGAAAGTGCTCGTCGGCGGGAAGGCGGGCGACGACGGCGGCCTGTTCTACGAGCCGACGGTGCTGGTCGATGTGAACCACGACATGGACTGCATGCGCGAGGAGACCTTCGGCCCGACGCTGCCGGTCATGAAGGTGCGCGACGTCGCCGAGGCCGTCGAGCGGGCCAACGACTCCAACCTGGGACTGTCCGGCAGCGTGTGGACGCGCGATAAGGATAAGGCGATGTCCGTTGCGCGGCAAATGAATACGGGAAGCGTCAATGTCAACAACGTCATCGCCAGCCTGCTGCAATTCGGCCTTCCGATGGTGGGCTGGAAGGAATCGGGCATCGGCTCCCGGTCCGGTGGCGCCGACGGCATCCGCAAGTACTGCCGCCCGAAGGCCATCGTCGCCGACCGGGTCGCGATAAAAAAGGAGCTGCTCTGGTACCCCTACAGCCGCAATAAGGGCCGCCTCGTCGAAAACATGGTCCGGGTGCTCTCGGCAAAAGACTGGCGGCGCCGGCTCGGACGCTAGCTCGCGTTCAGTGTTACCCGCCGCGGATGGCGCTCAGCAGGATCGGCGCCAGCTCGGCTCGGCACATCACGAAGTCGGGCAGATACGGGTCGAGTTGGTTGTAGCGCATCGGCGATCCGTCGAGCCGTGACGCGTGCATCCCGGCGGCCATCACCACACCTGCCGGGGCCGCCGAATCCCACTCCCACTGGCCGCCCGCGTGCACGTAGGCGTCGACGTGCCCGTCGATGATCGCCATCGCCTTCGCGCCCGCCGAGCCGATCGCGACCGGCTGGATGGGCAGCGTCTGCCGCAGCCGGTGCAACACCGCGGGAGGACGGGTTGCACTGACGGCGATGCGGATGGTGTCGGTGACGCCGACGCGCGCGGCTTCGGCCGTCACGGTGTCGCTGCGGTAGACGATGTTCCCGCGGGCCGGCAACGACACCGCCGCGTCGGTGATTTCGCGCTGGCCGTTGCTGGAGTCGCCGGTGGGACGCTGCCACAGCGCGATGTGAACCGCCCAGTCGTCGCGCCCCGGCGTGGAGAACTCGCGGGTGCCGTCCAGCGGGTCGATGATCCACACCCGGTCGTGCTTGAGGCGGGACAGGTCGTCGTACGCCTCCTCGCTGAGCACCGCGTCGTCGGGCCGTTGCTCGTGCAGGCGACGCAGGATCAGCGCGTTCGCCAGGCTGTCGCCCGCGTCGCCCAGCGCCCAGGGATACCCGAAGCCGACTTCGTCGCGGACCTTCAGCAGCAACTCCCCCGCGTCGGCGGCGAGATCGGCGGCCAGGGCGGCATCGGTTATCTCGTCGGCGGTTATCTCGTCGGCGGCGGGGCTCACCGCTTCAGTATCGCCGACGGCGTACCCCGGCCCTCACCGATGGCGGCGCCGCGCTTGCGATCACCGCTAAATCGATGGCGGCGACCCGCTGCACCCGGCGGCGTCGCGCTTGCGATCACCGCTAAATCGATAACGGCGACCCGCTGCACCCGGCGGCGCCGCGCTTGCGATCACCGCTAAAAAGCCGGCCAGGGAATGGGGCGATGCCGGTTCGGTCCGGGCATCACCGGGTTGTCCAGCAGCGCGTGCGCGCGCAGGCGCAGCGCGGCGATCTCGGCCCGAGTGATGTGCTCGGCCAGTTCGTCGCCGAACTCATGGTCCAGCGCGTCGACCAGGCCGGCGACGGCCTTGCACGTGTGATCGTCGATCGGCTTGCCGGCCCACCCCCACAGCACCGTGCGCAGCTTGTCCTCGACGTGCAGGCACACGCCGTGGTCGACCCCGAAGATGTGGCCCTCGAGGTCGCGCAGCACGTGGCCGCCCTTGCGGTCGGCGTTGTTGACCAGCACGTCGAACACCGCCATCCGCCACAGGCGAATATCGTCGGCATGCATCAGGACGACCTCGTCGCCGGCGTAGTCAAGCGCGCGCAGCACCGGCAGGTAGCCCGGCTGCCGGGTGCCGGCGGGAAACAGGTCGACCAGATCCGGCCCCGGCCGCGGCTCGCTGTCCACCGCGTCGCCGGGTTGCTGCACCCACCGCTGCAGCATGCCCGGGCCAGCGGGCCCGTGCCGAATGATCGTGTAGGGCACGATGTTCCAGCCCAACTTGGCGGAGACCAGATACGCGGCCCGTTCGCGGCCGGCCAGCGTCCCGTCCGGGAAATCCCACAGCGGCGCCTCGCCGGCGACCGGCTTGTAGATGCAGTGCACGCTAGACTCGCCGAGCGTCGATTCGCAGAGAAAGGTGCCGTTGCTGGCCGAGCGGATCCGTCCGATGACCGTCAGCTCGCCGTCGCGCAACACCGCACGGTCGTCAGACCTCGGGGTCATCGTCAGGCCCGAGCAGCGCACTGCGCCGATATCCGTTGGCGCGTGCGCAGATATGGCCCTCCGGGTCCAGCGGTTCGTCGCACAACGGACACGGTGGACGCCCCGCGGAGATGACGCGATTGGAGCGGGTGGCGAATTGGCGCGCCGACTCCGGCGTCAGGAACACCCGCACCGCGTCGGGACCCTCATCGGTGTCGTCGAGCACCACCGACGCGTCGAACTCAGCGTCGGTGACCGCCAGCAACTCGACCACCACCGTCTGGGCCTCCGAATCCCAACCCAGGCCCATGGTTCCGACCCGGAACTCGGCGTCTACCGGGGTGACCAACGGATCAAGGTCTTCGACCTCGGCGGGCTCCGGCGGAACGGGCGTGCCGAACCTGCGGTTGACCTCGAGCAACAGCGCACCGATGCGTTCGGAGAGCACCGCCACCTGCTGCTTCTCCAAAATCACCGACACCACTCGGGCGTCGTGCACAGCCTGGATGTAGAACGTGCGATTTCCGGGCTGGCCGACGGTCCCGGCCACGAAGCGGTCGGGTGTGCGGAAGACATGAATTGCGCGGGCCATGGCACTTCCAAAATACCGGCTGTTGCCGCCGCCGTGCGATCCGATGGAGGTAGCGGCCAAATTAATCCGTGGAACCGCCGACCACCGCGTCGCTGGACGGTACCGCGGCGGCCGATTCCTGCGGCTCTCCGTTGGACTTGGGGTCGGTTTCGGGCTTCGCCTCGTCCTTCGCCGGGGGTCCGGCCCGTAGGGCGGCGGACAACCGCGTGCCGGTGTGGTTGACGTGCAACACAAACGGGCGCAGCTCGGTGTAGCGGATCACACTCACCGACGCCGGATCGGCGGTGACGCGCTGGAACCCGTCCAGGTGGATCCCGTACGCGTCGGCGATGACCGCCTTGATGACATCACCGTGAGTGCAGGCGACCCACAGCACATCGCCACCGTGGTCGGCCGCCAACCGACGGTCATGCTCGCGCACGGCGCACACCGCCCGCGCCTGCACCTGAGCCAGGCCCTCGCCGCCGGGGAACACGGCCGCGCTGGGATGCGCCTGAACGACCTTCCACAGCGGCTCTCCGACCAACTCGCCGAGTTTGCGGCCCGTCCATTCGCCGTAGTCCACCTCGGCAAGCCGATCGTCGACGAGCGGCGTCAGGCAGAGCGCCTCGGCCAACGGGTCGAGGGTGCGACGGCAGCGCAGCAGTGGCGAGCTGACCAGCTCCCGGATCGGCAGCTCCCCGATCCGATCGATCAGGCCATCCGCCTGTTCACGGCCCTTGTCATCGAGGTCGACGCCCTCGGAGCGACCGGCAAGCACGCCCGCCGTGTTCGAACTCGAGCGGCCGTGCCGTAACAGGATGACGGTCATATCGACCACGACGGTACCCGGTGGACGGGTCCGGGCAGGACTAGCAGGGATGGTGGCGACCCGGTGCGCGCCGGCTACCACGCGCTTGCGATCGCCGCTAGCGGGAAACCGGCTCCGCGTGCGCCACGGAGTCGCGGACCGCAGCGGTCAGGCTGCGCTCGTCGGTGAGGTCGATGTCGACCAGCCTGCGGACCGCCCTGGCGACCACCTCGTCGGCCTGCGGAACGGGCCCGGCCAGGCGCGGCCGGTAAACTTCGACGACGAGGGACCGGTTCTCGATGTGGAACGAAAAACTGCGCCCATCACCGACTTGCCCGTATCCGCTAGCGGAAATGCCTGTAGACATGTCCTCGACAGCAAACTCATTATGCGTCAGATGACGGTCAGCGGTGACGGCCATGAGCCGACCATACCTCGCCGGTAGACGGGGGCGCAGGTGGCATGGCCCTGTTAGATGCGAAAGCGTTCCTTAGAATTTGTGTTCCAATGGCCCGGGCTGCGCCGAACCACGAGGGAAAAGAATTGCTGTCAGTACGGTTTCGTCACAAGCTGGCAGCTCAAGGGCATGTATTGGGCATCGCGGTTTTGCTAAGCGCGGTAGCTGGATGTTCGTCGAATCCGCTCGCCACGGCGCCGCGCACCATCGAACCGGCGCACGCCGCCGTGTCGCCGCCGGCCTCGCAGCAGCCGGCCGGGGCGGTGCGGCCGCTGGCCGGGCACGCCGCGGCGGCGGCTTTCGACAGCGGAACCCACCAGCTGGCGGTCCTGACACCGGGCAACGACCCGGCAGCACCCGCCGGCCTCACGGTGTTCGGAGATCCGCAGGCCCCGCCGCGCCTGGTGGAGCTGCCTGGACCGGCGACCGCATTGGCCGACGACGGCCGCGGGACCGCCTACCTGGCCGGCCGCGGCGGATACCTCGCGGTCGAGCTGTCCACCGGTCACGTCACTCAGGTGCCCGTCGCCGACGCCGCCCAGACCGAGTTCACCGCGGTGGCGCAGCGCGCCGATGGCAGGCTGGTGCTGGGCAGCGCCGACGGCGCCGTCTACACCCTTGCCTCCCAGACCGCCGGCGCCGAGACCAGTGCGACCGTCACCAGCCGCAACAAGATCTTCGCCCGGGTCGATTGGCTTGCCACACAAGGAAATACGACGGTGGTGCTGGACCGCGGGCAGACGTCGGTGACGACGATCGACGCGGACGGTCATGCCCAGCAGGCGCTACGGGCGGGCCGGGGCGCCACCACGATGGCCGCCGATCCGGCGGGCCGGGTACTGGTCGCCGACACCCGCGGCGGCCAGCTGCTGGTGTACGGCGTGGACCCGCTGATTCTGCGTCAGGCCTACCCGGTTCCGCAGGCGCCGTACGGCCTGGCCGGCTCCCGCGCGTTAGCCTGGGTTTCGCAGACCGTTTCCAATATCGTCATTGGTTACGATCTATCCACCGGAATTCCCGTCGAAAAGGTGCGTTACCCGACCGTGCAGCAACCGAACTCACTGGCCTTCGACGAAGCGTCAGACACCCTGTATGTGGTGTCGGGTTCCGGTGCGGGAGTCCAGGTCATCGAGCACGCGGCGGGTACGCGTTGACCGCCGCGCGGCGCAGCCGCCTGCCCGCGGGCTGGGACACCGAAATGTCCGACGAATACGAATGGGCGCCGTTGCGCCTGCCACCGGACGTGACCCGGGTCAGCGCATCCACCCGATTGTCGATCGAGGCCGAATACCGCGGCTGGGAGTTGACCAGGGTGCGGCTTTACACCGACGGCAGTAGACGAGTGTTGTTGCGCCGCAAGAAATCTCGTTTGGACGGTGCAGGATCCGAGGGGCGACGGCCCGACCAGCCGGAACTGTGACGCCCGCCCAGCCACGCCAGGGCGGCCACCGGATATACGGCCTGCTGCGCCAGCTGTTCTTCGCGATCCCGCCCGAGCGGATCCACACGCTGGTGTTCGCCGTGCTGCGTGGCGTCACCGCGGTCGGGTGGTCGCGGCGGGTGCTGCGCCGGCTGCTGGCCCCGACGGATCCGGCGCTGGCCAGCACGGTGTTCGGGGTGCGCTTCCCCGCGCCGCTGGGACTGGCCGCCGGCTTCGACAAGGACGGCCTCGGCCTGCTCACCTGGGGTGCCCTGGGCTTCGGATACGCCGAGGTGGGGACGGTCACCGCCAACCCGCAACCCGGCAACCCGGCCCCGCGCATGTTCCGGCTGCCGGCCGACCGGGCGCTGCTCAACCGGATGGGTTTCAACAATCTCGGTGCGGGCGCGCTCGCGATGCGGCTCTCGCGGCAGCGGCCCGAGGTGCCGATCGGGGTCAACATCGGCAAGACGAAGGCGACGCCGACCGAGGGCGCCGTCGACGATTACCGGGCGAGCGCCAGGCTGGTCGGCCCGCTGGCGTCCTACCTGGTGGTCAATGTCAGCTCGCCGAACACGCCCGGGCTGCGTGATCTGCAGGCGGTCGAGTCGCTGCGGCCCATCCTGTCGGCGGTGCTCGCCGAGACGTCCACACCGGTGCTGGTGAAGATCGCGCCGGACCTTTCCGATTCCGACGTGGACGAGATCGCGGACCTGGCAGTCGAACTGGGGCTGGCCGGCATCGTCGCCACCAACACCACCGTGTCGCGGCAGGGTCTGCTCACACCGGGGGTCGACGAGCTGGGTCCGGGTGGCATCTCCGGTCCGCCCGTGGCGCGCCGCGCCGTCGAGGTGCTGCGCAGGCTGTACGGCCGTGTCGGCGACCGCCTGGTGCTGATCAGCGTCGGGGGCATCGAGACCGTAGACGACGCGTGGGAGCGGATCACCGCGGGCGCATCGCTACTGCAGGGCTATACGGGCTTCATCTACGGAGGAGGCTTGTGGGCCAAGCGGATTCACCAGGGCATCGCGCGGCGGTTGCATGACGGCGGCTTCGCTTCGCTCGGTGATGCGGTCGGCTCGGCGGCCCGCACACCGGAGTAGCTCAAGCCGCACCGTCGTCGTCCTCACACAACAGATCCTCCGGGTGATGAAAGGTGTTGATCCGCGGTTGCCCGCGATTGAGATGCGGCGGCGGTATCCATTCGGTATCGCCGTTAGCGCGTTTTCGGGTGGTCCAGCCCTTCTCGAGAAGCCGGTGGTGTGGTCCGCACGC
>NZ_BAAGDE010000065.1:0-32457 GCF_054660795.1 Mycobacterium sp. MUNTM1 | reverse complement strand
ATCGTGGCCCAACCGAGGCGCGTCGCGGCATTTTCGCCCCACCGCGCCCCACTAGAGTTCCCCACTACGCCCCACAACGAGCGTTTTGCCTGGTGAACACCGTTTGGCTGCGGACCCGGAACACGCCCGGGGATGGCCTCGACACACCCCATCTGGGGCGTTGACGGCGTCCTGACGACGGATAACCCCGAAAACGCCGCCACGACACTCAAAGAATGGGGCGTAGTGGGGAACTCTAGTGGGGCGCGGTGGGGCGAAAATGCCGCGACGCGCCTCGGTTGGGCCACGATCGGGCTGCAAAACGGCATCGACGGTTGATTGTCAGGCGCACGACCGCCGGACCCCGGAAATACAAATCGGGGCAGCCGATGGCTACCCCGAATGTGTGGACGCGTTCAGTCGTCGAAGCGGCGGCGGAACCGGTCCTCCATGCGGCTGGTGAACGAACCCCCGCCCTTGTTGCGGCGCTGACGTAGCGAGGTAGGCGCCGGGCCGGAATGATCGGGCCTGCCGGACAACCGGGGGCCGGTGATCGCGAAGATCACCCCGCCGAACATCACGATGAACCCGAAGACGCTGAGGATCGGGAAGTTTCCGATCATCGTCGCCTTGAATGCCACTCCGGAGACCAGCATCGCCAGACCGATGACGAACAACGCCACGCCCTGCAGTCGCCGGCGGGCAGTCGGCGCGCGGAAACCTCCGCCGCGGACACTCGACGCGAATTTGGGGTCCTCGGCGTAGAGAGCGCTCTCGATCTGATCGAGCATCCGCTGCTCATGATCGGAGAGTGGCATTCGTCCCTCCTTGCCGACTGTTTGGCACGTGACTACCGGTAGCACGCGGATGCCCGTTGCGGGGGCAACTAATTGAATGATACGAGGTCAATCTGCCCCATACCACTGGTTCGGCGCCGATTCTATCCCGGCCGCCTTCCGACCCATCGCCAGACCGGAACGACCGTGCGCTACAACCGGCTTCCCGAACCGGACGGTTCATCGGTCCGGCGCCGCGACCGGCCGTCGGCCCGTCGCACGCGGGTCCGATAATGGGCTCCGATAATGGGCAATGGCGGCCCGGTTCACAGCGGGGGCACAATGACGAGGCGCCGCGCAGGCCTGGATCAGCGATGAGGAGGGGACCGCGAGTTGGCGATATTCCTCATCGACCTGCTGCCCAACGAGATGGAGCGTCGCCTGGATGACGCCCTGGCGGTATACGTCGACGCGATGCGCTACCCGCGCGGCACCGAGAACCAGCGCGCCGCAATGTGGCTCGAACACATCCGGCGACGGGGCTGGCAGGGCGCCGGCGTCGTGGAGACTGAGGAAACGGAAGACGCAGGCGCACAACCGCCCTCGGCGAACGACCTGGCCAGCGCGCCGTTGCTCGGTGTGGCCTACGGGTACCCCGGCGCACCCGGGCAATGGTGGCAGCAGCAGGTGGTGCTGGGCATGCAGCGCGGCGGCTCGCCGCCCCAGGAGATCTCCCGGCTGATGGACAGCTACTTCGAGCTGACCGAGCTGCACATCCATCCGCGCGCCCAGGGCCGGGGTCTCGGCGAGGCGTTGGCCCGACGGCTGCTCGCCGGTCGCGCCGAGCGGAATGTGCTGCTCTCGACGCCGGAAACCAATGGTGAGCCCAACCGGGCCTGGCGGTTGTACCGGCGGTTGGGGTTCACCGACATCATCCGGGGCTATCACTTCGCCGGCGACCCGCGGGCGTTCGCGATCCTGGGCCGCAAGCTGCCCCTGTGACACCCGAACCCGGCACACAGCGCTGACTCCAGTTCGATGTGCCACTTATTTAAGTGGCACATCGGATCTGGCACGATGACCTGGTGCGAGCCAGCTCTCCCCCGCCCCGCAGCCGAGGAACCCGAGCGTTTCGAGCTCGGCGGCGACGCCTGACGGCCATCGCCATGCTCCTGCTGCTGGTGCCGCTGGCCACCGGATGCCTGCGGGTCAGGGCCTCGCTCACCATCTCCCCCGACGACCTGGTGTCCGGCGAGATCGTCGCCGCCGCCAAACCCAAGACCTCCAAAGACACCGGTCCCCAACTGGACAGCAACAACCTGCCATTCAGCCAGAAGGTGGCGGTGTCCAATTACGACAGCGACGGCTACGTCGGGTCGCAGGCGGTGTTCTCCGATCTGACGTTCGCGGAGTTGCCACAGCTGGCCAACATGAACTCCGACGCCTCCGGGGTGAACCTGACGCTGCGCCGCAACGGCAACCTGGTGATCCTGGAAGGCCGCGCGGACCTGACCTCGCTGACCGACCCCGAGGCCGACGTCGAGCTGACGGTGGCCTTCCCCGGCGTCGTGACCTCCACGAACGGCGACCGGGTCGAACCCGACGTGGTGTCGTGGAAGATGAAGCCGGGCGTGGTGACCACGATGACAGCCCAGGCCCGCTATACCGACCCCAATACCCGGTCCTTCACCGGCGCGGTGGTGTGGTTGTGCATCGCGTCGTTCGCGGCCGCGGGCGTGGTGGGGCTGCTGGCCTGGGTCAGCCGGGACAGGTCACCGCGGTTGACCGCGCCGCGCGACCAGCCGCCCGATTAGCCGGGGGTCGGCGACCAGTAGGCGAGCATCTCCGCGAACGTCTGGAATGCCGGCCCGGAGTTCCCGTAGGTCGCCTCGAGGTGGATGCTGAGCGGAAAGCCGAGCTCGGCAACCCCGTCGATGACGCGTTTGTAGAGGTCGACCATCTGCCGGCGCTTGTGCGCCGGTTCGCCGGCGGCCAGCTCCCTGACGAACTCCTGCTCCGCGGCCACCGCCGGATTGCCCGGGTCCTGGATCAGCCAGTTGATCAGTCCGACGCGGCTCTCCATCTTCGGCACGAAGCCGAACGACAGCAGGATCTCGGGCCGGTGATCGGTCTGGCGGGCGAACTCGGTTAAAAAGCCCACGATCGCGTCGGAGTACAACAGCTGGGTCATGCCGTAGGTGGCGCCCTGGTCGCACTTGAAGTTGAACCGGCCCTGTTCGCCGTCGCGGGTGGGGATCAGGATGACCCCGCGGTTGGTCAGCAGTTCGCGGTAGATCGACAGGGCGTCGGTGGGGGCGACGCCGGAGCCCTCGCCGTCGTTCATGGTGCGCGGCACGCCGACGAACACCACGCCTTCCATGCCGGCCGACGTCAGCTCGGTCAGCCGCGTGCGCAGCGACGGCTCGTCCATGAACGCGGTCACCTGCGTGCAGAGGCCCTTGATCCCCGGCAGTTCCGGCCGGACGACCGACCAGAACTCGAGCACATCCAACTTGGGCTTCATCTGGATGGGACGGTCGTCGTCCTCGGCGATGATCCCCGGAATCATCACGTGCCGGATCCGGCCGTCCAGACCGGCCTCGGCCGAATTCCGCACCACTTTCTGCGCCTCTTCGAGTGCCCGCTCCCGACCTTCGTCGGCGTTCGGCGGCACCAGCTCGAGCGCAATGGTGTTGAGGGTCACGCGGCTTCTCTCCATCTGACGACTATTGGCCCGGGGCGTCTGGTGGCCGCGCGGTCTGCGCGCGGGTCCAGCGCACCCGCCAGCATAGGGGCGGGTTAGTGAGGCAGGCGAAGCAACTGGGTCCACCCGCCCGGTCACGTGCGGAGCGGCCCGGGCGGCGCGGCGAATACACTGGTCGGGCCTGGAACACCCAGCCAGCCGAGCAGAAAGGGGCGCCGCGCTGAGCCTAGGAGCTTCAGAAGCGGCGGCAACCGTCGAGTTGACCGGCGCCATCACCGACCACTTGCGGCGGTACCTGCAGGACCGGCGCACCGAAACCGCGTACATCGGTGACGACTACAGCGGTCTGATTGCCGCGCTGGAGGATTTCGTACTCAACGGGGGCAAGCGGTTACGGCCCGCGTTCGCCTATTGGGGCTGGCGTGCCGTCACCACCGAAGCCCCCGATGAGCAAGCGCTGCTGCTGTTTTCAGCGCTCGAGCTGTTGCACGCCTGCGCGCTGGTGCACGACGACGTGATCGACGCGTCCTCGACCCGCCGGGGCCGGCCGACCACGCACGTCCGGTTCGCGGCGCTGCATCGCGACCGGCACTGGCAGGGCTCGCCGGAGCAGTTCGGCATATCGGCCGCCATCCTGCTCGGCGATCTCGCGCTGGCCTGGGCCGACGACATCGTCTTCGGTGTCGAGTTGACGCCGCAGGCTCAGCGGCGGGTGCGGCGGGTGTGGGCCAACATTCGCACCGAGGTGCTCGGCGGGCAGTACCTCGACATCGTCGCCGAGGCCAGCGCGGCCGCCTCGATCGCGTCGGCGATGAACGTCGACACGTTCAAAACCGCCTGCTACACCGTGTCCCGGCCGCTGCAGCTCGGGGCGGCCGCCGCGGCCGACCGGCCCGACGTCCACGACGTCTTCAGCCAGTTCGGAACGGACCTGGGGGTGGCGTTTCAGTTGCGCGACGACGTGCTGGGGGTTTTCGGTGATCCCGAGGTCACCGGCAAGCCGTCCGGGGATGATCTGCGGTCCGGCAAGCGCACGGTGCTGCTGGCCGAGGCGGTGGAGTTGGCGGAGCAGTCGGACCCGGTGGCGGCCGACCTGTTACGCACCTCGATCGGGGCCGCGCTGACCGACGCGCAAGTGGATCGGCTGCGCGACGCCATCGAGTCGGTGGGCGCCCTGGCCGCCGCCGAACAACGGATCGCCACGCTGACCCAGCGCGCGCTGGCCACGCTGGCGGCCGCGCCCATCAACACCGTGGCCAAAGCGGGACTGTCCGAATTGGCCAAGCTGGCCACGAACCGGTCCGCCTGAACCGATGACGACGCCCACGGACGCCCCGGCAGCGGATTCGCCGGCAGCCAAACCCTCTCGCGGCGAATGGTTTTCCCGGCTGAGGGCGTTTGCCGCGTCCGGCGACTCCGGCCCGGCGAAGCTGGGCCTGCTGGGATCGGTGCTGATCACACTGGGCGGGCTGGGCGCGGGCAGCACCCGCCAGCACGACCCGCTGCTCGAGTCAATGCACATGTCCTGGTTGCGTTTTGGCCACGGCCTGGTGCTGTCGTCGATCGCGTTGTGGACCGGCGTCGGCCTGATGCTGATCGCGTGGCTGGCCCTGGGCCGCCGGGTGCTGGCCGGCGAGGCGAGCGAGTTCGTGATGAAAGCCACCACCGGCTTCTGGCTGGCGCCGTTGCTGGTGTCGGTGCCGGTCTTCAGCCGCGACACCTATTCGTATCTGGCGCAGGGCGCGCTGCTGCGCGACGGCCTCGACCCGTACGCGGTGGGGCCTGTCGCCAACCCAAACAGCCTGCTGGACAACGTCAGTCCCATCTGGTCGATCACCACCGCACCCTACGGCCCGGTGTTCATCCTGGTGGCGAAGGTCATCACCATCGTCGTGGGCAACAATGTGGTGGCGGGCACCGCGTTGCTGCGGCTGTGCATGCTGCCCGGCCTGGCGCTGCTGGTGTGGGCGACGCCCCGGGTGGCGCGGCACTTGGGCACCGACGGTTCGACGGCGCTGTGGATCTGTGTGCTCAACCCCCTGGTGCTCATCCATCTGATGGGCGGGGTGCACAACGAGATGCTGATGGTGGGCCTGATGGCCGCCGGCATCGCGCTGACGTTCACCGGCCGCCACATCGCGGGCATCACCCTGATCACCGTCGCCATCGCGGTCAAGGCCACCGCCGGCATCGCGCTGCCCTTCCTGGTCTGGGTGTGGATGCGGCACCTGCGCGAGCGGCGGGGATATCGGCCGCTGCCAGCGTTTTTCGCCGCCACGGCGTTGTCACTGCTGATCTTCGTCGTGGTCTTCGCGATCCTGTCCGCGGTCGCCGGCGTGGGCCTGGGCTGGCTGACCGCGCTGGCCGGCTCGGTGAAGATCATCAACTGGCTGACCGTGCCGACCGCCGCCGCCAACCTGATCCACGCGATCGGCAGCGGCTTCTTTGCGGTGAGCTTCTACCCGATCCTGCGCGTCACCCGGCTGGTCGGCATCGCGATCATCGCCGTCTCGCTGCCGCTGCTGTGGTGGCGGTTCCGCCGCGACGACCGGGCCGCGCTGACCGGCATCGCGTGGTCGATGCTGATCGTGGTGCTGTTCGTGCCGGCCGCCCTGCCCTGGTACTACTCGTGGCCGCTGGCGATCGTGGCCCCCCTGGCGCAGTCGCGGCGGGCGGTCGCGATCATCGGCGGCTTGTCGACCTGGGTGATGGTGATCTTCAAACCCGATGGCTCGCACGGCATGTACTCGTGGCTGCACTTCTCGCTGGCAACCGCGTGCGCGCTGATCGCCGGCTACAGCCTGTACCGGGCTCCCGCGCGGCAGGCCGAGCGGGCCGACGTCGCCGCCGGATGAGCGGTCGGGCTCAGTAGGCCATCGCCTGCGCCCGGCGCACGACTTCCCGCGCCTGGTGGGCGTGCAGGGCGTCGACGGGACGGGCGTTGTTGAGGGCATCCCGGCTGCCGTCGCGGGTGACCGTCAGCGAGGGGTCCCGGGTGAACAGCCAGCGCACGATTTCGGTGTCGTGATAGCCGCCGTCGTGCAGGATCGTCAACAATCCCGGCAGGCTCTTGACCACCTCACCGGACTTGGTGAAGAACACCTGCGGCACCACAAGTCCCTCGTCGCGGCGAACCGCGACCAGGTGCCCCTCCCGGAGTTGCTGGTGCACCTTGGTGACCGGCACCCCCATCAATTCGGCGACCCGCTTGAGGTCATAGATCGGCTCGTCGGGTTCTAGCACATCGTCGCCGGCAGGAATACTGCTCATCCGGGCAAGTGTAGGCCTAGATGCCCGCGTTGAGCCCGTGTTCTACCGGCCAATTACGGCCGCGCACCTACGATGGCCCCGTGGCCCAAGCTGAATCGCCCGGCCCTCCGCCGCGAGCGGGCGGCACCCCCGCCTCGGGCCCGGCCGCCCCGCATCGTCGCCGGCCCGGGGACGGGTCGGTCGACCCGCTGGACAACGCTTTGCTGGACGGCCGCTATCTGGTGCAGTCCAGGATCGCCAGCGGCGGCACGTCGACGGTGTATCGCGGCCTGGACACCCGGCTCGACCGTCCCGTCGCGGTGAAGGTGATGGATTCCCGCTACGCCGGCGACGAGCAGTTCCTGACCCGCTTTCAGCGCGAGGCCCAAACCGTGGCCCGGCTGAAGGATCCCGGGCTGGTGGCGGTCTATGACCAGGGCCTGGACGCCCGGCACCCGTTCCTGGTGATGGAGCTCATCGAGGGGGGCACGCTGCGCGAACTGCTGGGCGAACGCGGGCCCATGCCGCCGTACGCCGTGGCGGCGGTGCTCCGTCCGGTGCTCGGCGGGCTGGCCGCCGCCCACCGGGCCGGCCTGGTGCATCGCGACGTCAAGCCCGAGAACGTGCTGATCTCCGATGACGGCGAGGTGAAAATCGCCGACTTCGGCTTGGTCCGGGCCGTCGCGGCCGCCGGAATCACCTCCACCAGCGTGATTTTGGGCACCGCCGCCTACCTGTCGCCCGAGCAGGTGCGCGACGGCGACGCCAGTCCGCGCAGCGACGTCTACTCCGCGGGGATCATGACCTATGAGCTGCTGACCGGGCGCACCCCGTTCACCGGCGACTCGGCCTTGTCGCTGGCCTACCAGCGGCTGGACACCGACGTGCCGCCGCCCAGCGCGGCCATCGACGGTGTGCCCGCGCAGTTCGACGAGTTCGTCGAGCGCGCGACGTCCCGCGACCCGGCCGCACGGTATGCCGACGCGATCGAGATGCGCGCCGATCTCGACGCAATCGCCGAAGAGCTTGCGCTGCCCGACTTTCGGGTGCCGGCGCCCCGCAACTCCGCACAACACCGGTCGGCGGCGCTGCAGCGCAGCCAGGCCACCCAGCGGCCGCCCACCGCGCAGCGGCCTGCGCCACCCGGCCCGGCGCCGGTTCGTCAGCCCACTCGCCAGATGACGCGGGGCCCCGAGGACTGGCCGGAGCCGGTCCGCCCGGCGCAGACGGAAGTCGAGGACGAGGGCCACGACGAATACGAGTCGGTCACAGGCGAATTCGCGGGAATCCCGATCAGCGAATTCGTCTGGGCGCGCCAGCACAACCGGCGCATGGTGCTGGTCTGGGTGGCCCTGGTGCTGGCGATCACCGGGCTGGTCGCCACCGCGGCGTGGACGATCGGAAGCAACCTGAACGGGCTGCTGTAGCGGGCCGGGCACCGGCGTTCGCCCGGCAAGACCGCGCCGCCCGGCGCCCGGGCGAGCCCACCACACTCCGGCGACACGAATCTTAAAGTAATCACAAAGTTCTCTTATTTTTCTTAATTTTGGTGTACCGTGCTTCTGCATGGGTTCGACAATGCATAGCGTCGACTCGCCGAACCGGCTCGGCGAGCACGCGGTCGTACTGGGTGCCGGAATGGCGGGTTTGCTTGCCGCGCGCGTACTTTCGGAGTTCTACGATTCGGTCAGCGTGGTCGAGCGGGACAGGTTGCCCGACCATCCGTGCCACCGCAGGGGCATCCCGCAGGGCCGCCACGCGCACAACTTCCACAGCCGCGGCCTGCAGGTACTGGAGGAATTGTTTCCCGGCCTGCTCGAGGACCTGGGCAGGGCGGGCGCCGTGGTCGTCGACGACGGTGACCTGTCGCGGTTCTACGTGCGCGTCGGGCGCTACGAGCTGAAACACTCGGGCACGTTCACCGATCCGGACGCGTTGGCGCTCCACATGACGACCCGGCCGTTCATGGAGTTTCACCTGCGCCGGCGGGTCAAGGCCCTGCCCAATGTGACATTCCTCGACGGGCACGACGTGTCCGGGCTCCTCACCACCGCGGACATCGTCAACGGTGTACGAATCACCCGCCGCTACAACGGTTTTCTCACGGCGCTGGACACCGATCTGGTGGTGGACGCCATGGGGCGTGGGGCGCGCACCCCGGCGTTCCTGGAGAGCCTGGGATACGAACGGCCGACCGAGGACCGGGCCGTGGCCAGGTACGGCTACGCGAGCCAGCAGCTGAGCATGCCCGAGGGGTCGATCGCCCAACGGCTGGTGATGTTCAACCCCGGGGGCGGCAGGCCGGGCGGTTTGTTGCTCGCCAACGAACACGACACGTTCGTGCTGGCGATCGCCGTGCCGGCCGACGGTGGTGAGCCGCCAACCGATTTCGACGCGATGCTCGCGATGGCCGAGCCGTCGCTGCCCCCGGCGATCATCGAGGGGCTGCGCCGCGCCTATCCCATCGGGGAAGCGGTGACCTATCGTCACACCGCCGCGATCTGGCGGCGCTACGACCAGCTGGCCGAATTCCCTTCGGGCTTACTGGTGATCGGCGACGCGTTATGTAGTCTCGATCCGACCTATGGCCAGGGCATGACGATCGCCGCGCTGCAGGCCATGACACTGCGCGATTGTTTGCGCGCGGGAGACGCGCATCTGGCACAGCGCTTTTTCCGGGCAGCGGCCCAGTACATCGGCGAGACGTGGGCCGCCAACAAGGCCAGAGACCGGGCCACCTCCGGGGCCTACCGGCCGCGCGGGTTCCGGCAGCGACTGCGGGGCCGGATGACCAGAGCGGCACTGAACGCCGCAACCCGCGACGTCGTCCTCACCGAGCGCTTCTTTCGAGTCTCCAACTTCATCGACCCGCCGTCGCGGCTGCAAGATCCCGCCCTGCTACCGCGCATCGTGTGGGGGGACCTACGAGCGCGGTTCACGCACAAGCGACGCCGCGCGGCCACGGCTGAAGTCGCGCCGCAAAGCCCACCGCGGCAGCCGCTTTCGGCGCTCCCTTAGTCGCGCAGCATCTCGGCGACGAGGAAGGCCAACTCCAGCGACTGCTGGGTGTTCAGCCGTGGGTCGCAGGCGGTCTCGTAACGGCCGACCAGGTCGGTGTCCGAAATGTCCTGCGCGCCACCCAGACACTCGGTGACGTTGTCGCCGGTGATCTCGACGTGGATGCCGCCCGGGTGGGTGCCCAGCGCGCGGTGCACCTCGAAGAAGCCCTGCACCTCGTCGACGATGCGGTCGAAATGGCGGGTCTTGTAGCCGTTGGACGATTCGTGGGTGTTGCCGTGCATCGGATCGCACTGCCAGATCACCTGGTGACCGGTGGCCTGGACCTTCTCCACGATCGGGGGCAGCAGGTCGCGCACCTTGTTGTTGCCCATCCTGCTCACCAGCGTCAGCCGGCCGGGCTTGTTGTGCGGGTCGAGCCGCTCGACGTACTCGACGGCCAACTCCGGCGTGATCGTCGGGCCGATCTTGACGCCGATCGGGTTGGCGATCACCTCGGCGAACGCGACGTGCGCGCCGTCGAGCTGGCGGGTCCGCTCGCCGATCCACACGGTGTGCGCCGACAGGTCGTACAGCTGCGGTTCGCCGCTGTCGCTCTCGGACAGGCGCAGCATGGACCGCTCGTAGTCGAGCACCAAAGCCTCATGGCTGGCGTAGATCTCGGCGGTCTGCAGGTTGCGGTCGGCCACGCCGCAGGCGCTCATGAAGCGCAGGCCGCGGTCGATCTCGGTGGCCAGTGCCTCGTAGCGGGCGCCGGCCGGCGAGGTCCGGACGAATTCGCGGTTCCAGTCGTGCACCAGGTGCAGCGACGCCAACCCCGAAGACGTCAGCGCCCGAACCAGATTCATGGCCGCGCTGGCGTTGGCGTAGGCCCGCACCAACCGCGACGGGTCGTGCTCGCGCACGGCGGCGTCCGGGGCGAAGCCGTTGATCATGTCGCCGCGATAGGACTTCAGCCCCAGCGCGTCGATGTCGGCCGATCGCGGCTTGGCGTACTGCCCGGCGATGCGGGCCACCTTGACCACCGGCAGGCTCGAGCCGTAGGTCAGCACCACGGCCATCTGCAGCAGGGTGCGCACATTGCCGCGAATGTGGGGCTCGGTGTTCTCGGTGAACGTCTCCGCGCAGTCGCCGCCCTGCAGCAGGAACGCCTCGCCCCGTGCCACCTGGGCCAGCTGCTCTTGCAACACCACGATCTCGGACGGCACCGTCACCGGCGGCACGCTCTCCAGGACCGTACGCATCGCCGTCGCCCGGTCGGCGGGCCAGCTGGGCTGCTGGGCGGCCGGTTTGGCCAGTGCGGCATCCAACCGCGCCCGCAGATCGGTCGGCAGCGGCGGCAGCGGCGGCAGCTGATCGATCGGTATGTCGACGGTCCAGTTCATCGGTTCATCTTAGCCAAGGCACGGACGCCCCTGGTCAGAGTTGAGCTGCGAGAACTCGGCTCCGCGGGCCCGCCCGGGCGGCCGGCTCAGGCCCCGGCTGTGATGAGCCGGTACCTGCGGAGCTGATCGCGCGCGTCGACCAGCGCGTCGTGCGCATCGGACGGCCGCGGCGGCATCCGCGGGCTGCCCCGGTCTTCCCACAGTTGCCGCAGCTCGCGGGTGAAACGGGGAATGGGCCGCGGCAGCTCCGGCATGGTCCCCCACAGCTGGCACAGGGCCACGTGATCGTAGGCCGCCACCCACGCCCACAGCTCGATCGGCTCAGCCGCCTGCCCGGAATTGATGCCGAAGAAGCCCTCCAGGTCGTCGCGGATCTGGCGCCGGGAGCGCCACAGCTGCGACGCCGGCGGCGGCAACTTGGGCAACACGTTGGCGCGCACCCAGGGCCCGGCGCGCTCGGGGTCGAATTCCGTGGACACCGCGTAATACTCGCGGCCGTCTTCGGCGGCCACCCCGATCGAGATCAGTTCGATGGTGCGGCCATCCTCGATGAATTCGGTGTCGTAGAAGTACCGCACCGGAGACAGCCTAGACCGGCGACGATGAGCGCCGGCACGGCGCGATCAAGGAGCCGGTCCATGCAGCCCAGACCGGCGACGATGAGCGCCGGCACGGCGCGATCAAGGAGCCGGTCCATGCGGCCCAGCCGCGCGACGCGGGCTATCGACTGATCAGGATGGGCCCGGTGGGCGCCGGCGCGGGATGGACCTCCTGGTCGAGCGTGGCGTCGACGGTGCGGTCGTCGGGCAACTTCGGTGTGCCGGCGATGGCGCACTGCAGGTACAGCTTGGCCCGCACCACCGGGCGGCGCAGCGTGCGCTCCCGTTGCAGCGCGCGGCGCATCTTGTCCGGCTGCGTCGAATAGCGCCAGCGGGCCCAGGGCGCGTGCGGGCGCGACAACCGGATGGCGCCGATGACCAGCAAAACGACCAGGAACATGCCCAGCAGGCCGGTCCACACCTTGCCCTTGAGCACCACCACGACGGCCAGCGGCAGCGTCAACGCCATCGCGCCGGCCACCGCGGCCCGCAGCACCGTCGATTCGGCGTTGTGCCAGATCGGCAGGAAGAACATCAGCGGGTGCAGCC
Organism: Mycobacterium sp. MUNTM1; assembly: GCF_054660795.1. Taxonomy (NCBI): domain Bacteria; kingdom Bacillati; phylum Actinomycetota; class Actinomycetes; order Mycobacteriales; family Mycobacteriaceae; genus Mycobacterium; species Mycobacterium sp. MUNTM1. The sequence goes on along the minus strand of NZ_BAAGDE010000065.1, from coordinate 20,198 downwards.
CCATGATCAGCAGCCCGGCCACCGCCACCGCGGCGAACACCGCGTCCACCGAGGTGCGGCCATCCTCGGACCAGTAGACGTCGGACAGGTGCAGGATCAACGCGTACTCGTCCAGCACCAGGGCGGCACCGATCCCGAAAAAGGTTGCCGCAACGACGAATTCGGGTTCGTGACCGTCGATGGACAGCGTGACCAGCGTCAGGCCGGACACCAGGGTCAGCACCACCCCGAAGGTCACGTGGTGGATGTGCACCCCGCCGACGTGGACGTTGCGCGGGTGCCACCAGCGGGTGGGCCGGCCGTTGTCGGCGCGGTGCCGGATCAACCGCACGAACGTCCGCGTCACGAAGAACGTCAGGATGAAGGCGACCAGGCAGCACAGCAGCGGCAGGTGGCCGCTGTCGTGGATGTCGTGTGCGAACCATCGGCTCACCTCGGCCACGAACGAATGGAGCACCCTTGAAACGTACGCCTGTCGGCGCCGGTCCCGTGGGACCCGCGCTGCACCAGGCGGGTCGGGGCCCGGGCACCCATTACGCTGTTGTGCGACATGAGTACACGGCAGGCGCCCGGCGCGGGCTTGGCAGGCAAGCGTGGCCCCGGGTGGGCGCTGTGGTGGGGGCTGGCTTGGCTGGCGGCCGCTGCGGGGCTGAGTTATGCGGCGTGGCAGCTGTTCGGGCACACGCCCTATCGCATCGACATCGACGTCTATCAGATGGGCGCCCGGGCCTGGATGGACGGCCACCCGCTGTACCGCGGGGACGTGCTGTTCCACACCCCGATCGTGGATCTGCCGTTCACCTATCCCCCGCTGGCGGCCATCGTGTTCTGCCCGTTCGCGTGGATGCACATGCCCACCGCCAGCGTCGCGATCACCGCGCTGACGCTGGTGCTGCTGGTCGTGTCGACCGTGATGGTGCTGACCCGCCTCGACGTCTGGAACAGCTCGGCGACGCTGCCGGGCCCGGCCTGGGTGCGCCGGTGGTGGCTGGCGATCGTCGTGGCGGCCGCGGCGACGATCTGGCTGGAGCCGATCAGCTCCAACTTCGCCTTCGGCCAGATCAACGTCGTGCTGATGACGCTGGTGATCGCCGACTGTGTGCCGCGGCGCACGCCGTGGCCGCGTGGGCTGCTGCTGGGGCTGGGCATGGCGCTGAAGCTGACCCCGGCCGTATTCCTGCTCTACTTCGTGCTGCGGCGCGACACCCGCGCGGCGCTGACCGCGCTGGCGTCCTTCGTGGGCGCGACGCTGCTGGGCTTCGCGCTGGCCTGGAACGACTCGTGGGAGTACTGGACGCACACCGTGCTGCACACCGACCGGATCGGCTCCGCGTCGCTGAACACCGACCAGAACATCGCCGGCGCGCTGGCCCGGCTGGGGCTGGGACAGCAGGAACGTTCCCTGCTGTGGGTGGCCGCGTCGCTGCTGGTGCTGGCGCTGACGATCTGGGCGATGCGACGGGTGCTGCACGCCGACGAGCCCACGCTCGCACTGGTGTGCGTGGCGCTGTTCGGGCTGGTGGTGTCGCCGGTGTCCTGGTCGCACCACTGGGTCTGGGTGCTGCCGACGGTGCTGGTGACGGGGATCTTGGGCTGGCGGCGCCGCAACGCGGCGCTGATCGTGGTCAGCGTCATCGGGGTGGCGCTGATGCGCTGGTCGCCGATCGACCTGCTGCCCAAGCACCACGAGGCGAGCGCGGCCTGGTGGCGTCAGCTGGCCGGGATGTCCTACGTCTGGTGGGCGCTGGCGGTCATCGTCACGGTGGGAATCACCGTCACCGCGCGCGGCGCTGCGCGGGACGCCGCCCCTCAGCGGCTGGCACCGGTTACCGCGGTCGGCTAACCGGCTGCCGTCTCGGGAATCCGCGCGGCCTCGCCGTCGACCGCGTCCTTACCGCCCTTTTTTAGGCTCGCCGCGTAGATGTCGACGTATTCCTGGCCGGACAGCCCCATCAGCTCGTAGATCACCTCGTCGGTGACGGCCCGCTCGATGAAGCGGTTGCCGGCCAGCCCGTCGAACCGGGAGAAGTCCATCGGCTTGCCGAAGCGGACGGTGACGCGGCCGAACCGCAGCATGTTCGTCCCGGGCGGGTTGACGACGTTGGTGCCGATCATCGCGACCGGGATCACCGGGACACCGGTCTCCAGGGCCAGGCGCGCCAGCCCGGTCTTGCCCTTATAGAGCCGCCCGTCCGGTGACCGCGTGCCCTCGGGGTACATGCCCAGCAGCTTGCCCTGGCTCAGCACCTGCTGCGCGGTGTTCAGCGCGGCCTGGGCGCTGTCGGCGTCCGTGCGGTCGATCGGCACCTGGCCGACGGCGGTGAAGAACCACCGCTGGAACCAGCCCTTCAAGCCGGTGCCGGTGAAATATTCCGACTTGGCCAGGAACGTGATTCGGCGCCGCACCACCAGCGGAAGGTAGAAGCTGTCCATCACCGCCAGGTGGTTGCTGGCCAGGATCACCGGCCCGGAACTCGGAACGTGTTCTAAGCCTTCAACTTTCGGCCGGCCCAGCAATGACAGCAGCGGGCCGAGGAGCACGTACTTGAACAGCCAGTACCACATGGCCCTCCCTCTCGGCTATACCGCTGATGTTCTGCGCCAACTGTACCCATCCCCACCCGAACCGACCACCTGCGACGCAGCCCGCTCACTCCTCGACCGTGACCGGGATGGGTTGATAGCGGGTCCGCGACGCGGCGTCTTGGCTATCGCCCGGCGCACCGGGCCCGCCGGGCGGGCCGTCCGGCGGTTCCGGAGTTGGCTTGGCGGAGCGGTCCATGTCGTTGACGATGTCGCGGATCACCTCGAGCAGGGCGATGCTGTGGTCGGCGATCGCGGTCAGCAACGGGTGCTGGTCGCCGGTCGCCAAGGCGGCCAGCGCGCACACCGGGCACCACACCTGCTGGCACTTGCCGGTGCCGACGCCCGCGCCTGCCGTCAGCGCCGCCGCCGCGCGCACCGCGGGGTCGATGCCGTCCAGGATCGTCTGGGCGAGCCTGCGCAGTTCCGGACCGACGTCGGAATGAGACCCACTCACTTCGGCCACACCTCCGGATCTGGTCGAAAACGCACCGTCAGTTCGCTACCCCGTAGATGTGCGTCCAGCACGGTGCACCGCCGAAGTACTGATGCCAACCTAACCCGGCGCCGCAAACCCCCGGCGCTGATGATCAGATCGTCATCGACGCGGCCCAGCGTCAGGGCCGACGGATCGAGTTGCGGCAACGCTAGCCGCATTCGGTAGATGGACCCTAGTCCCGTCCCGGATTCGAGGTCCACGATGGGCCGCAGCGGGCCGGGCGGCGCGGTCCCGCCCCGCCGCCGGGCGGCGTCGAGTAGCCCGCTCAGCGCCTTGGGACCGATCGGCTCGCCGGACAGGTGCGGCGTCATCACCAGCGCCACCTCACCGATGGTGGCGTCGAGCTCGTCGAGCACCCCCTGCTGCTCGGCGATGCGCTCGGTGTACCAGTAGAAGGCGGGATGATCGGGCAGGTTGCGGTACTCGTACGAGTCATCTTGCAGCAGAACTTGATTCACGATCAGCTCTTCGACACGCACCCCCATCAGGGCCAGCGATCCCAGCGTTCGGGCCGCCTCGGCCGCGACCACCCGCTCGGGCGTCAGCACCAGGTGCGCGCTCACCAGATCGCCGTCGGTGAGCAACGTGCTGAGCGACTCCACGCTCGAGCTGATCCGCTCGAGCAGCGCGACCACCGCCGCAGACCGGGCGTCGTCGGCGGTGACGGACAGCCGGCGATGCCGCGGCCACGCCCGCTCAACATACAGCGCGAAGGTGGCGGGCAACGTCAACATCCGCAGCGCATCGGCGGTCGACGCGCAGTCGACCACCACGCGGTCCCACTCCCCCGAGCGCGCCAGCTCGCCGACGGCGTAGAGGCCGAGCACTTCCTGAACGCCCGGTAGCGCCGAAAGTTCTTCGGGCGCAATGGTGCTCAGTTCCGAGTCGGGAAAGCGCCGGTCCAGCGTGGCGACGACGTCGTGCCAGCGGGCCTCGAGCAGCGCCAGCGTGTCCAGTGCCAGCGCGTCGAGAAACCCGCCGCCGGCCTCCGCCTGCCCGGTTTCCAGGTCGGCGAGCACCCGCACCGGTTCGCCCTGACTGGGCGAGACGGTGATACCCAGAACGTCACCCAGCGAGTGCGCCTGGTCGGTGGAGACCACCAGCACTCGCTGCCCGGCGTTCGCGGCGCCGACGGCGGTGGCGCAAGCCAGGGTGGACTTCCCTACCCCGCCTTTGCCGACGAAAAGGCTGATCCGGGCCGGGGCAGGCGCTCGGAATTCAGTGGACTCACTCAGCCTCGACTCGTTTCTTGAGATCTTTCAGCGCGGTGTCGGTCAACCGGCGCTCAGCCTTGCGCTTGAGCAGGCCGATCATCGGCATGGCCAGGTCGACGGAGAGTTCGTAGGTGACCTCGGTGCCGGATCCCTTGGCCGCCAACCGATATGAGCCTTCCAGCGAGCGCAGCAGCGAGCTCGACACCAGCGTCCAGCTCACCGATTGGCGATCCTTGGGCCACTGGTAGGACATCACCATCGTGTCCTTGATCACCGTGGCGTCCATGACGATCCGGGCAACTTTGGGATAGCCGTCGGCGTCCTTCTCCTGAACCTCGGCTTCCTTGTACTCCGAGATCCACTGCGGGTAGGAATCGATGTCCGCGATCACCTGCATCACGGTGGCCGGGTCGGCTTCGATGTAGATGGTTTGCGTCGTCTTCTCCGCCACCTGGTTGCTGCCCTCTCTCCCGCGAACGGGTCGACCCCTCCGATGTGGGGGACCCCCGGGTCTCGGTCCGAAACGGTACTCTTCGCGCGGACCTGACCCGGCTAAACTACCGGAGAAACTCCGACCGGACGTGACCGTTCCAGTGTCGCCTTCACCTCGAACGCCATTTTCTTGCCCGCCACCCGACGGCGGTGCGTCATCTTCGCCAGGTTCAGTTTGGCGAGCTGCCAGGCCGCCACCCCGGTGGGCTCGGCGTGCAGAAAATAGTGCAGCACGACGCCGTCCAGCGACGGTTCCAGCCAGATTTCCATGGTCCCGGTCAGCGCACCGGTGACCGACCACCGGATGCCCTTCTCCCCGCGGTCCTCCACCACCTGCAGCCGCAGGTCGGGCCACCAGCGGCGCCAGCTCGACTGGTCGGCGACCGCGGCGCCGACCCGTGCGCCGTCGGCGGCGACAAACGTCTCATCCGCGATCTGGATGCTGTTCATGACCACAGCTTCACACACCGGCCCGCCGCGCCCCGCCGAGGGCGGGTCGCACACCGCGGTGGGCAATTACGGTGCCCGCCGACCCACTGCGGCCGTGCTGGGTCAACGCGCGGATTAGGCTGGTCACCAGCAACCCGGCTCCCGGGAATCTTCACGAGGTCAATCGAGGTCATAAGAGTGCGTGAGTACAGCGTCCCCGCCCGCTTTTCCGTCGGCGAACAGGACAACATCGCCGCGATGGTCTTCGAACACGAGCGCGAGGACCCCAACTTCGTCATCTATCAGCGGCAGGTCGACGGCGAGTGGACCGACGTCACCTGCGCCGAGGCGGCCGAGCAGATCCGCTCCGCCGCACTGGGTTTGATCTCGCTGGGCGTGCAGGCCGGCGACCGGGTGTCCATCTTCTCGGCCACCCGCTACGAATGGGCGATCCTCGACCTGGCGATCCTGTCGGTGGGCGCGGTCACCGTGCCGATCTACGAGACGTCGTCGGCCGAGCAGGTGCGCTGGGTGCTGCAGGACTCCGAGGCGGTGCTGGCGTTCGCCGAGACCGACGAGCACGCGGCGATGGTCACCGAGCTGACCGCCGAACTGCCCGCGCTGCGCCGGGTGCTGCACATCGACGGTTCGGGCCCCAAGGCGCTCGACCAGCTGGTGGAGGCCGGTGCCTCGGTGGAACCGGCCGAGCTGACCGCCCGCCTCGACGGGCTGCGGGCCGCGGATCCCGCGACACTCATCTACACCTCGGGCACCACCGGGCGGCCCAAGGGGTGCCAGCTGACGCATTCGAATCTGCTCTACGAGACCCGCGGCGCCAAGGAGAGTCTGCCGACGCTGCTCGACGAGGGGCAGCGGCTGTTGGTCTTCCTGCCCCTGGCGCACGTGCTGGCGCGCTCACTGACGTTGTCCGCGTTCGCCAACAAGGTCACCGTCGGGTTCACCAGCGACATCAAGAACCTGGTGCCGCTGTTCGCGGTGTTCAAGCCGACCGTGGTGGTGTCGGTCCCGCGGGTGTTCGAAAAGGTTTACAACACCGCCGAGCAGAACGCCTCCAACGACGGCAAGGGCCGGATCTTCGCGGCGGCCGTGCAGACCGCCGTCGACTGGAGCGAGGCGCGGGACCGGGGCCGCCGCGGGCTGGCGCTGCGCGCCAAGCACGCCCTGTTCGACCGCCTGGTGTACACCAAGTTGCGCGCCGCGCTCGGTGGCGACTGCCATGCGGCCGTCTCCGGCGGCGCGCCGCTGGGCGCGCGGCTGGGGCACTTCTACCGCGGCGTGGGCCTGACCATTCACGAGGGCTACGGCCTGACCGAGACCAGCTCGGCGATCACCGTCAACCAGGTCGGCAACGTCAAGATCGGCACCGTCGGCACGCTGGTGCCCGGCAACAGCATGCGCATCGCCGAGGACGGCGAACTGCTGGTGCGCGGCGGCGTGGTGTTCACCGGCTACTGGCGCAACGAACAGGCCACCGAGGACGCCTTCACCGACGGCTGGTTCCGGACCGGCGACCTGGGCGTGCTGGACGAGGACGGCTTCCTGAAGATCACCGGCCGCAAGAAGGAGATCATCGTGACCGCGGGCGGCAAGAACGTCGCGCCGGCGGTTTTAGAGGACCGGCTGCGCGCCCATCCGTTGATCAGCCAGGCGATGGTCGTCGGGGACAACAAGCCGTTCATCGGGGCGTTGATCACCATCGACCCCGAGGCGTTCGACGGCTGGAAGCAGCGCAATCAGAAGGGTTCCGGCGCGTCGGTCGGCGATCTGACCACCGATCCCGACCTGGTCGCCGAGGTAGACGCGGCGATCAAGGACGCCAATCAGGCGGTGTCGCACGCGGAGTCGATCCGCAAGTTCCGCATCCTGCCCGTCGATTTCACCGAGGACACCGGTGAACTGACGCCGACGATGAAGGTCAAGCGCAACGTGGTGGCCGAGAAGTTCGCCTCCGACATCGAGGCCATCTACGAGAAGGACTAGCGGGCCCGCGCGCCGTTCAGCCGAGCAACGCGCCCAACCGTGCCGCCAGGGTGTCCCAGCGCCACTGGGCCGTCACCCAGTCCCGCCCGGCCGCGCCCATCGCGGCGGCCCGGTCGCGATCGGTCAGCAAGTCGGCGATGGCGTCGGCGATCTCGTCCACCTCGCGGCCGTCGACGACCAACCCGGTCTTGTTGTGCTGCACCGTTTCTGGAGCTCCACCGGATCTGCCGGCGATCACCGGCACGCCGGTCGCGGACGCCTCGAGGAAGACGATGCCCAGCCCCTCGACGTCCAGGCCGGCGCCGCGGGTGCGGCACGGCATCGCGAACACGTCGGCCAGCGCGTGATGCGTGGGCAGTTCGGCGGCGGGCACGCCGCCGGTAAAGGTGACATCGTCGGCCACCCCGCACTCGCGGGCCAGCGCGCGCAGTGAGTCCGCGTAGGGGCCCCCGCCGACGATGACCAGGGCGGCGCCGTCGACGCGCCGCCGCACCGACGGCAGGGCCTTGATGAGCATGTCCTGGCCTTTGCGCGGCACCAGCCGGGACACGCACACCACGGTGGGCCGCTCCCCCAGCCCGTAGCGGTCACGCAGCTGCGCCCGGGCCGCCGGATCGGGCCGGAATCGGTCGATGTCAACCCCGGACGGCAGGTATTCCAGCGACGCCTTGGGGCCAAAGGCCGGCGCGAACCGGGAACGGGTGTAGCGGCTGACAAAGGTGACGACGTCGGTGCCGTCGCCGATGCGGCGCAGCACCGAGCGCGCGACCGGCAGCATCGACCACCCGACCTCGTGGCCGTGCGTGCTGGCCAGCACCCGGCTCGCCCCCGCCCCGCGGGCGCGCTGGGCCAACAGCGCCAGCGGTGCGGCCGCCCCGAACCAGACGGTGTCGATGCCCTCGTCGGCGATCAGCCGCCGCATCCGGGTGTCGACCGCCGGGACGGGCAGCATCAGCGTGCCCGGGTGGCGCACCACCCGATAGGGGGCCGCCTCGTCGTACGCCTCGGCGCCCTTCCAGTGCGGCGCGTACACCGTCACCGAATGCTGCCCGGCGCCGACCAGTCGGCCGACGAACTCACCGAGGTACGACTGGATGCCGCCCGGGCGGGGCGGAAAGTCGTTGGTTACCAGCAGGACCCGACTCACCTGCGACAGGCTAGCCTGGCGACGATGCGAACCGTGCACACGGCCTGAACCGGGCGAGCGGGCCCTAGTGGGTCAGCCACTGCTGCCAGCGGGTGAGCAGCCCCGCCGGGCTGGCGCCCAGCACGTCCTGGCCGGCGGTGGCCATGTCGGCGTGCCTGATGCCGCAGGTGGCCAGGTAGAGGTCGCGCAACTTGGGCGGTCCGAAGGTCTCGGCGACGAAGCGGGCGAACCACCACGCGCGGTCGTAGGCCAGCGAGCGCTGCGCGCCGGGCACGTCCAGGTCGCCGTCGGTGGGCAACGCCATGGGCAACAACGTGTCGGTGGGCACCGGGGTGGGCGGGCGGCCGACGAAGTCGGCCACCCCCTCGGTGAGCCAGCGGGGTGCGTCCGCGACCGTGTCGGCGCGCGCGGCGTAGTGAAAAAGCTCATGCGCCAACACGATTCGCAGCGACGCCGCGCTCATGTTGGCCGCGCCGGGCGCGAACACGATCCGCTGGCCGACGGCGACGCGGCGAACGGGGTCGACACGGTCGACGACCGTCACGGCCGCGATATCGGCCCACTGCGACGCCGGTCCCCCGCCGGCGGCGGCGCGAAACTCCTCGTCGCTACCCGCCGCGACCACCGAGATCTCGCGCGGCCAGTCGACGCCCCAGAACGACTCCACCGCGGCGATCGCCGGACCCATGGTCGAGGCCACCCGGGACAGCAACCGGTCGCTGGCGGCTCCGCCAAGCCCCAGCAGCCGGACTGTGCGGTCGCCGACGGTGATCGACTTCGTCGACGCACTGGCTTGGCTGCGACCGGGCGTGACCAGCTGGGCGGGCCGGATCCGGCTCTCGCGCACGGCATCGAACGGCACGGCCGCGGCCACCAGCAGCTCCACGACGAATACCCAGGCGAGCAGTATCGGGAGCCGCCGGCGGCGCGGTCGAGGGTCTCTAGTAACGGCGGGCGTCGTAGATCGGGCCGGAGGAGTTCATCGGCACCACCCGAACCGGCACGCCGTAGGTGGAGGAGTGGATCATCATGCCGTCACCGATGTAGAGGCCGGCGTGCGACGCGTCCGAATAGAAGGTCAGCACGTCGCCGGGCTGCAGGTCCGACAGCGCCACCGGCTGGCCGCCGTGGGCCATCGCCTGGCTGGAGTGCGGCAGCGAGATACCGGCCTGCTGGAACGCCCACATCACCAGGCCGGAGCAGTCGAATCCGCCCGGCGCGGCGCCACCCCACACGTAGGGCGAACCGACCTGGGTCAGCGCGGCCTGCACGACGGTGGCGCGGTCGCCGCCACCGACACCGCCCGGAGCCATGCCGGGCATGCCGGGCATTCCACCGGCGGGCGGAGCCTCACCCGGCGCCTGCCCGGGGGGCGTGCCCGGGGGCGCCGCTTCCGGCGCCGGTGCGCCGGGGCCGGGCGCGGCCGCCGGTGCGGCCGGTCCGGGGTTGGCCAGCGCGGTGCGCTGGTCGGCGGTCAGGGAAAGGTACTGCGACTTGACGACCGCGATCTGCACCTGCAGCTGGCTCTGCTTGGACTGCAGGCTCGCCCGCACCGCCGCGGCCTGCTCGGCCGCGCTCTTGGCGTCGGCGGCGGACTTGGCGGATTCCCGCTCAGCCTTGGCGGCCTGCTCCCCGGCGATCCGGTAGCTCTTCATCTGACTGGCCATCTGCGCGGCCATCACCCGCTGCACCGCCAGCTTGTCGATCAGGCCCTGCGGCGAGCCGGCGGTCAGGATGGCCTCCATGCCGTCGACGTGACCGCCCATGTAGGTCGCGGCGGCCAGCTTGTTGACCGAGTCCTGATACGACGACAGATGCGCCTTGGCCGCATCGACCGCGGCCTGGTCATCGTTGTGCTTCTTGTCCGCGGCGCGCTGGGCGGCGAGCTTGTCGTTCAGGTCGAGCTGGGCGCTGTGCATCGCCTCGGTCGTCTGCTCGGCCTGGCGGGACAGTTCGTTGAGTTTTGCCGTGGCGTCTTCGGCCGGGTCGGCCCACACGGGGGCGGTCACGACACCGGAGAAGATCGCGAAGCCAGCTAGTGCCCCTATGGCCGAACGTGTGAGGACACGCGCAACCGGGTACCTAGAGTCAAGCCTCAAGATTTGCTTCCTTAAACGGCCATCGACGACGGATAGGTCGGCGAGCTGGTTTAGGTCTCAAACAGGTTACGAAACGATATCGGCGTTTGTCCAAAGCGAGCGGTTAAGAAATTAGAAAGAATCCTGTCATTTCTATGTGAATCGTTTCGCGTGTCCCGAGGACCTTTGTGGGACAAGGCGATTAGGCTACACCAGAACCACGGTCCCGACGAATCGGAACGAGACGAAGTCGCGGCGCCAAGCCAACCTCGGCGAGAACTTCCAAAGCCGCGCGTTCATCCTGCAATAAAGTATCCGGAACCCCGAGTATCACGCTGACGACACAGTCGCGGCAGCCGGGGCCGCGCACCGCGCATTCGTCGCAGTCGATCACCACCGGGGTCCCCGGCTCCGGCGGCGTCATGCCGACGTCGTCGGTAGGTCCAGTTCTTGGTGCCATCGGGCTCGGTCCTCTCGCTCTGGCTCCGGCAACTTGGGTGGGCGAACATCACGCCGGACTGCCCGAACGGTAACCGCGGCCACCGACAGATATCCGTCCCCACATCCCGCCCCCCGCCCGGCGTGGGAGCCGCGCCGGTGTCGGTCGTCAGCCTTAACGTCACCGCCGTGGCGTCCAGGGGTGCGACTCAGCTGAGCTTCGCCGACGTCGGGTCACCGTTCACGCCCGAGGAGCTCTCGCTGCGCGAGACCACCTTCGTCGTGGTCGATCTGGAGACCACCGGCGGGCGCACCAAGACCACCGCGGGCGCCGTTCCCGACGCGATCACCGAAATCGGGGCGGTCAAGGTGCGCGGCGGCGTGGTGCTCGGCGAGTTCGCCACCCTGGTGGATCCGCAGCGCAGCATCCCGCCGCAGATCGTGCAGCTGACCGGTATCACCACCGCGATGATTTCCGACGCACCGACGATCGACGCCGTCCTGCCGATGTTCCTGGAGTTCGCCGGCTTGCACCTCGGGACCGTGCTCGTCGCGCACAACGCCGGGTTCGACGTCGGCTTCCTGCGCGCCGCCGCGCAGCAGTGCGACATCGCCTGGCCGCGGCCGCCGGTGCTGTGCACGGTCCGGCTGGCCCGCAGGGTGCTCAGCCGCGAGGAAGCCCCCAGCGTGCGGCTGGCCTCGCTGGCGCGGCTGTTCACCGTCGCCACCCAGCCCACCCACCGCGCCCTCGACGATGCGCGCGCAACCGTCGACGTCCTGCACGCCCTCATCGAGCGGGTGGGCAACCAGGGCGTGCACACCTACGCCGACCTGCGCTCGTATTTGCCCGACGTGACACCCACCCAGCGCCGTAAGCGGGTGCTCGCCGAGGGCCTGCCGCGTCGGCCGGGCGTGTACCTGTTCCGCGGGCCCTCGGGCGAAGTGCTCTACATCGGCACCGCCGTCGACCTGCGGCGGCGGGTCAGCCAGTACTTCACCGGCGCCGACCCCCGGGGCCGCATGAAGGAGATGGTCGCGCTGGCCGGCGCGGTCGACCACGTCGAGTGCGCCCACGCGCTGGAGGCCAGCGTGCGCGAGCTGCGGCTGCTGGCCGCGCACGCCCCGCCCTACAACCGGCGGTCGAAGTTCCCGCAGCGCTGGTGGTGGGTGGCGCTCACCGAGGAGGCCTTCCCCCGCCTCGCCGTGGTGCGCGCGCCGCGGCACGACCGCGTCGTCGGTCCGTTCCGGGCCCGCGCCGACGCCGCCGACACGGCCGCGCTGCTGGCGCGGTTCACCGGGTTACGGACCTGCACCAACCGGCTGGGCCGCTCGGCGCTGCACGGACCGCTGTGCGCCGAGGCGGAGGTGTCGCCCTGCCCGGCCGCGCGCGGCGTCACCGCCACCCAGTACGCCGCCGCGGTGGCGCGGGTCGCGGCGCTGGTCGACGGCGCGGACAACGACGCGCTGAGGGCGGCCGTGCAGCAGGTCAACGCGCTCGCCGAACGGCATCACTTCGAGAGCGCCGCGCGCCTGCGCGACCGCACCGTCACCGCGGTCGAGACGCTGTGGCGCGGGCAGCGGCTGCGCGCCCTGGCCGCGCTGCCCGAGCTGATCGCCGCCAAGCCGGCAGGCCCCGATGGGCAAAGTGGCTATCACCTGGCCGTCATCCGCCACGGCCAGCTCGCCGCGGCGGGCAGCGCCGGGCGCGGGGTGCCGCCGATGCCGGTCGTCGACGCGATTGTCGCTGGGGCACAAGCGATTCTGCCCACACCCGGCCCGCTGGGCGGCGCACTGGTCGAGGAGACCGCGCTCATCGCGCGCTGGCTGACGTCGCCCGGGGTGCGCATCGTCCGGGTCGCCGAGGACGGCTGGGCCAGCCCGCTGAGATCGGCCGGCGCCTGGTCGGCGTGGGCCGCGACGGCGCGCTCCGCGCGGCTGGCCGCAGAACAGGTTTCGGCGCAGGCGCGGGAATCAGACCTGCTGGCCGAACCGCACCCATCGCGCGAGCAGTTGTTCGGCCGCACCGGAATCGATGGCCTTGCAGGCGCGGGCCAGCCCGTCCTCCCACGCCGGCAACCATTCGGCGCGGCTGGATAACCCGGCGTGCGCGACGATCGCGCCGGCGGCGTTGAGGACGACGGCGTCGCGCACCGGACCCTTGCCGCCGGCCAGCACGGCGCGGACCTCGGCTGCGTTGGCCTGCGCGTCACCGCCCAGCAGATCGTCGAGATCGGCTCGGGGGAAACCGAATCCGGCCGGATCGAAGGTCAGCTTGTCCACTGTGCCGGCCTGCACCCGCCAGATCGTGCTGGTGGTGGTCGTCGTCAGCTCGTCAAGCCCGTCGTCACCGTGCACCACCAGCACACTGGACCGACGCGCGGCGAACACCCCCGCCATCACCTCGGACAGCTCGGCGAACGCGCAGCCGATCAATCCGGCCCGCGGCCTGGCCGGATTGGTCAGCGGCCCAAGGAGATTGAAGACCGTCGGCACGCCGATCTCGCGGCGCACCGCGGAGGTGTGCCGGTAGGACGGGTGGAACAGCGGCGCGAAGCAGAACCCGATGCCGACCTCGGCGAGGCTGCGTGCGACCTGTTCGGGGCCGAGGTCGATGCGGATGCCGAGCGCCTCGAGCGTGTCGGCGCCGCCGGACAATGACGAGGCCGCCCGGTTGCCGTGTTTGACCACCGGCACGCCCGCGGCCGCCGCCACGAGCGCCGCCATCGTGGACAGGTTTACGGTGTTGACGCCGTCGCCGCCGGTGCCGACGATGTCGACGGTGTCGTTGCTGATGGCACCGGGGGGCATCGGCAGCGCGTGGGTGAGCATCACGTCGGCCAGCTCGATGACCTCGGCCGAGGTGGGAACCTTCGCCTGCATCGCCACCGCGAAGGCCGCGATCTGGGCGGGGCTCGCGTCGCCGGCCATGATCCGGTCCATGGCCCAGGCGGCCTGTCCGCGCGCGAGGTCCTGCCCGCCGGTCAGACGGGACAGGATCCGCGGCCACGAGGTCGCGGGTGCGCCGGACGGCCCGCCCACAGACGAAGCCCTAGATGACAAAGCCACGCGCCGATGGTCCCACGACGACCACACCCGCCCCAACCGTCTCCGCGCCGCACCCGCGAGCGACGCGCCAGACACCAAATGCCGCCCCGGGTGGAGTTCAACAACTACAAAGCGTCATACTTGCGGATGTGACCAGCGCTGCCGGGACTTCGGGTACTGCAATTACGTCGCGGGTGCATTCGCTGAACCGACCCAACATGGTCAGCGTCGGCACCATCGTTTGGCTTTCCAGCGAGCTGATGTTCTTTGCTGGCCTCTTCGCGATGTACTTCACCGCTCGCGCCCAATCGGGCGGGAAGTGGCCGCCGCCGCCGACCGAACTGAACCTGTACCAGGCCGTCCCGGTCACATTGGTGCTGATCGCGTCGTCGTTCACCTGCCAGATGGGGGTGTTCGCGGCCGAGCGCGGCGACGTGTTCGGGCTGCGCCGCTGGTATGTGCTCACCTTCCTGATGGGCCTGTTCTTCGTTTGCGGCCAGGGCTACGAGTATTACCACTTGATGACGCACGGGACGACCATCCCCGGCAGCGCCTACGGCAGCGTGTTCTACCTGGCGACCGGTTTCCACGGCCTGCACGTCACCGGCGGCCTGATCGCCTTCATCTTCTTGCTGGCCCGCACCGCGATGAGCAAGTTCACGCCGGCGCAGGCTACGGCCAGCATCGTCGTCTCGTACTACTGGCATTTCGTCGACATCGTGTGGATCGCGCTGTTCGCCGTGATCTATTTCATCCGATGAGCAGGCGCTGGACGAACAGGAGTGCTCGGTTGAAGAAACTGGGATCTACCCGATCCGGTGCGGCCAAGCCGCCGCAGGGGCAGCGTGACCGTTCGCGGCGGCGGCTGCGCCGCCGGCTGTCGGGCGGCCTGCTGCTGCTGATCGCGCTGACCATCGCGGGCGGCCTGGCCGCCATCCTGACCCCGCGGCCGCAGGTGGCCGTCGCCGACGAGTCGAACTCGGCGCTGCTGCGCACCGGCAAGCAGCTGTTCGACACGTCGTGCGTGTCCTGCCACGGCGCCAACCTGCAGGGCGTGCCCGACCGCGGGCCGAGCCTGATCGGCGTCGGCGAGGAAGCCGTCTACTTCCAGGTGTCGACGGGCCGGATGCCGGCGATGACCGGCGAGGCCCAGGCGCCGCGCAAGGAACCGATCTTCGACGAGGGCCAGGTCGACGCGCTGGGCGCCTACGTCCAGGCCAACGGCGGCGGCCCGACCACGGTGCGCAACCCGGACGGCAGCCTGGCGATGCGCTCGCTGCGCGGCGAGGACCTGGGCCGCGGTGGCGACCTGTTCCGGCTGAACTGCTCCTCCTGCCACAACTTCACCGGTAAGGGCGGGGCGCTGTCGTCGGGCAAGTTCGCGCCGGACCTGGAACCCGCCAACGAGCAGCAGATCCTGGCGGCCATGCGGACCGGTCCGCAGAACATGCCGAAGTTCTCCGACCGTCAGCTGTCGTTCGAAGCCAAGAAGGACATCATCGGCTACATCAAGGCGGTGACCGAGGAGCGCCAGCCGGGCGGCTACGGCCTGGGCGGCTTCGGGCCCGCACCCGAGGGCATGGCCGCCTGGATCATCGGGATGGTCGCGGCCATCGGGCTGGCACTGTGGATTGGGGCACGAGCATGAGTCGCGCCGAGACGATAGGACGCGCAGCGACCGAAAGGGCGAGGAGGAGCGGCGCACATGAGTGAGGCGGACGTTCGCGGCTCTGACACCGGCGGAAACCCGCACGGCACCGGCGAGAGGGAACCCGACGACGCGGCGCTGGCCGCCATGTCGCAGCAGGAACTGGTGGCGCTGGGCGGCAAGCTGGACGGCGTCGAGACGGTGTTCAAGGAACCCCGTTGGCCGATCGAGGGCACCAAAGCCGAAAAGCGCGCCGAGCGTGGCGTCGCCCTCTGGCTTTTGCTGGGCGGATTCTTCGGGCTGGCACTGCTGCTGATCTTCTTGTTCTGGCCCTGGGAGTACAAGCCCAAGGAGAGCTCCGGCAGCTTCCTGTACGACCTGACCACCCCGCTGTACGGCCTGACCTTCGGGATGGCGATCCTGTCGATCGGGATCGGCGTCATCCTTTACCAGAAACGCTTTATCCCCGAGGAGATTTCGATCCAGGACCGGCACGACGGCGCCTCGCGCGACGTCGACCGCAAGACGGTGGTGGCGAACCTGGCCGACGCGTATCAGGGGTCGACGGTCGGGCGGCGCAAGCTGATCGGCCTGTCGCTGGGAATGGGGCTGGGCGCCTTCGGCCTTTCCACCCTGGTCGCGTTTGCCGGCGGGCTGATCAAGAACCCGTGGAAGCCGGTCGTGCCCACCGCCGACGGCAAGAAGGCCGTGCTGTGGACCTCAGGGTGGAGCCCGCGCTATCACGGCGAGACCATCTATCTGGCGCGCGCCACCGGCTCGGCGTCCACGTCGCCGTTCGTCAAGATGCGCCCCGAGGACCTCGACGCCGGCGGTATGGAAACCGTCTTCCCGTGGCGGGAGTCCGACGGCGACGGCACCACACCGGAATCGCAGGAAAAGCTGCGGGCCATCAACCAGGGTGTGCGAAACCCGGTGATGCTCATCCGGGTTCGGCCCACCGACATGAACCGCGTGGTCAAGCGGCAGGGCCAGGAGAGCTTCAACTTCGGCGAGTTCTTCGCCTACACCAAGGTCTGCTCGCACCTGGGTTGCCCCGCCTCGCTGTACGAGGAGCAGTCCTACCGGATCTTGTGCCCTTGCCACCAGTCGCAGTTCGACGCGCTGCATTTCGCCAAGCCGATTTTCGGGCCGGCCGCGCGTGCGTTGGCGCAACTGCCGATCACCATCGACTCCAACGGGTATCTGGTCGCCAACGGTGACTTCGTCGAGCCCGTCGGTCCGGCATTCTGGGAGAGGACGACGACATGAGTCCGAAATTGAGTCCCCCGAAGATCGGCGATGTCCTGGCCCGCCAGGGCGAGGACATCGACACCCGCTACCACCCGTCCGCGGCGGTCCGTAGACAACTCAACAAGGTCTTCCCCACGCACTGGTCGTTCCTGCTGGGTGAGATCGCGATGTACAGCTTCATCGTGCTGCTGCTCACCGGCGTGTACCTGACGCTGTTCTTCGATCCGTCCATGGCCGAGATCACCTACAACGGCGCCTACCAGCCGCTGCGCGGCGTGGACATGTCGAAGGCCTTCGCCTCGACCCTCGACATCTCCTTCGAGGTGCGCGGCGGCCTGTTCGTGCGCCAGGTCCACCACTGGGCGGCGCTGATCTTCTCCGCGTCGATCATGGTGCACCTGGCTCGCATCTTCTTCACCGGCGCCTTCCGACGGCCGCGCGAGGCCAACTGGGTCATCGGTTCGCTGCTGCTGATTCTGGCCATGTTCGAGGGCTACTTCGGCTACTCGCTGCCCGACGACCTGCTGTCCGGCATCGGGTTGCGCGCCGCGCTGTCCTCGATCACGTTGGGCATGCCGGTGATCGGCACCTGGCTGCACTGGGCCCTGTTCGGCGGTGACTTCCCCTGCGGAGGCGTCGGAAACGAATGCGCCACAGCGGGTTACATCATCCCGCGGATGTACTCCCTGCACATCCTGCTGCTGCCCGGGATCATCCTGGCGCTGATCGGGCTGCACCTGGCCATGGTGTGGTTCCAGAAGCACACCCAGTTCCCCGGCCCCGGCCGCACAGAGCACAACGTGGTCGGCGTGCGAGTGATGCCGGTGTTCGCCGTGAAGTCGGGCGCGTTCTTCGCCGCGATCGTCGGCGTGCTGGGCCTGCTCGGTGGCCTGCTGCAGATCAACCCGATCTGGAACCTGGGCCCCTACAAGCCATCTCACGTCTCGGCCGGTTCGCAACCGGACTTCTACATGATGTGGACCGAGGGCCTGGCCCGTATCTGGCCGCCATGGGAGTTCTACTTCTGGCACCACACCATTCCCGCGGTGGTCTGGGTGGCGCTGATCATGGGCGGCGTGTTCGGGCTGCTGATCGTCTACCCGTTCCTGGAGAAGCGGTTCAGCGGTGACTACGCACACCACAACCTGCTGCAGCGGCCGCGCGACGTGCCGGTGCGCACGTCGATCGGTGCGATGGCGATCGCGTTCTACATGCTGCTGACGCTGTGCGCGATGAACGACATCATCGCGTTCAAGTTCGACATCTCGCTGAACGCGACGACGTGGATCGGGCGCATCGGCATGGTGATCGTCCCGCCGGTGGTGTACTTCATCACCTACCGCTGGTGCATCGGGCTGCAGCGCAGCGACCGCGCGGTGCTCGAGCACGGCATCGAGACCGGCATCATCAAGCGGCTGCCGCACGGTGCCTACGTCGAGCTGCACCAACCGCTGGGCCCGGTGGACGACCACGGTCACCCGCTGCCGCTGGAATACCAGGGCGCGCCACTGCCCAAGAAGATGAACAAGCTGGGCTCGGCCGGATCTCCGGGCAGCGGCAGCTTCCTGTTCGCCGACCCGGCGTCCGAGGATGCGGCGCTGCGCGAAGCCGCGCACGGCTCGGAGCTGCGCGCTCTGACCGCATTGCGCGAACACCAGGACGGCCTCAACGGTTCGACAAACGGTTCGACAAACGGCGAGGGTGGCGAGCACTAGCCCGCTCCCCCACCGGTTTTCGTCGGTGTACCGCCCCTACGGGTGGGCGCAGGCCCGTTGCTGCTGGGCGGCCCGCAGGATCAAGCCGGCCGTGACGAACACCCGCTTGCCCATGTCGCGGGTTTCGACGGGGAGCCCGGCGGCGCAGCGCAGCACCATCAGGGCCAGCGCGCTGTAGGTCGCGTACGGGACGATCAGCAGGTTGACCCGGGCGTCCTCCCCGATGACCGTCATCACGTGCTGGCGTTTGTTCTCCCATCCCGGCCAGTTGAAGTCGGGCGGCCGCTGCAGCGGCGGCCAGTTGACGTTGATGGAGTCGACGCCGCCGAGCAAGGGCGTCAGTAGCGTGACCAGGCCGGGCAATTCATTGGTGATGCGGTCCGCGCGGGGCCACCATGCGCCGTCGATGGTGCGGCCGAGCTCACCGGCCACCGACACCCGGATGGGATTCACGCGCGCTCGCCGTCTGCCTGCGGCGTCCACTTGGGGTTCCCTTCACGGTTGGCGTCCTTCGCCTGGCGGAGCCGGCAAAGGGAGGGATCGCATTGCCCGGGCCGTCATCCGCACCGAGTGCGCGACGGCCGCTGACAACGAAACGGCTCGCGCCCGACGCTATGCCACCCCCGGCGCACCGGATCGGGCGCGGGGGTCCGGGGCCCGGTGGCGGACGCGGAGCCGCGCGGCGGCAGCGGCGGCTACTGCTCGGCGAGGACCTGGCGAAGCTGACGAATGTGCAGCCACTCCACCACCGGCATGGCCGCGGTGAGCACGCCGGCGAACCCATACCCGACCCACGAGGCGCCGTCCTGGCCGATCGCCATCAGGTAGGTCGCCGTCGCGACCGCGATCAGCGCCGCGCCCATGGTGCCGGTCAGAATCACGGTGCCGCGCAACCAGACTCGGTCTACCGCCTCGCCCGACCACTCCCCGCCCGGGGGCGGCGCGGCGGATTGCACGGTGGCGGTACGCCCGGCCCCGGGGCGCAGGGCGCCGGTCCCCAGCCGCACCGACGGCCTCGCCGACCCGCGCGACGGCGCGGTCATCGCCTGGGCGGCCGGCTCGGCCTGCGACATCCGGCGGGCACGCAACAGGATGGGGATCGCGGCCGCGATGATCAGCGCCGAAACGATGATGACGGCGTACAGCACCCAGGTGGTGTGCGGGCTGCTGGCCGCCTTGTGAAAGCCCCTGCCCAGGTCCGCCAGCGCGACGGCGGCCGCCACGCCGACGCCCAGTAGCACCAGATAGATGGCCGCGCACGCGCCGATCAGGATGCGGTCGATGACCTCGGGCGCAATGGTGTCGTCGCCCACGCCGCGCCGGTACGCCGAATATCTGCTGACCATCAGCAGCTCGTCTGCGGCGAGTCGTTGCTGTTCGACGAAAGCACCGTTCCGTCGCTGGTCGTGATCGAGCAATTGAGCCTGCTGACCCGGAACAGGCTGGAGGCCTCCACCGAGCCCACGTCGGATTGCGAGATCGGGGTGACGGTCATCGACCACGGGATGTACACGTTGTGCTGCGTGCGGCGCCGGCCGGAAGCGTCGACGTAGGTCACCGAAATGATGTCCCCCGGGGCTTTGGTGCCGGTCACCGAGTAGGTGACCTGGCGCGGACCCGCCGGCGTGGTGGGCGGCGGCGGCGCGGCCGCCGTGGAC